>NZ_BQWE01000031.1:0-167763 GCF_023706025.1 Sphaerotilus sp. FB-3
TACCTGCAAGGGCTCTTCGGCTTGACGCCCGGTTCAGTCAGCCATGCACAAATTTCGAGCGATGGCTAATGCAATCGCCCTGAGCGTCCGCCTAGCCTGCTCGTCGCGCATCCGGCGCAGGTCATCGCCGACTGCGACCCAGTTCGCCGGCAGTTGCACCTCGCCGTATCGTTCCAGTTGATACCGCGCCGCCGATTTCAGCTCCAGCATCAGCCGCGCCATGCCATCGCCACGCTTGGCGCTGCAATCGGCGACGCGCAGCCGCTCGAATCCGTGGTCGGCCGGTATCGGCGGCGCCCTGCTCACGTCGAGCTCGCGGTCGCACTGCGTCTGCACGACGATCACCGGCGCCTTCGGCCCCGCCAGCGAGCGCACATATTCCAGCCAGTACCGCAACGGCCGATTGCGCATCGGAACGCCGTTTTCCTCGCACTCGTCGGTGTTCTCGTGGCTCGGCGTCCACGCGATCACGTACACCGCCCGGTCGTCGAGGAACAGCGCGTGTGTGCCCAGATAGACATCTTGGCCGCCGAAGTCCCAGAAGCGGAGATCGACAGCCTGCTCGGGCGGATCGGCCTCGGTGTCGCCTTCGATCAGGCGGGTTTGGCCGAGGCTGATGCCATGCGTGGAAGGGATGGACGCATCAAAGCCCTCACCTTTCAAGCGGCGGCAGATCTGCGTCTTGCCGACGCGGCCGTTGCCGAGAACGAAGAGTTTCAGGTCAGCATTCGAGGCGACGCTATCGGCGAGATCGCGGAGCCAAGCCTTGATGCGAGGAAGGCAGTTGTCCGTGTGGGAATTCTCTGAACCCAATTCGACCGGGGATCCGATCAATCGATCTGCAAAGAGCGCTCTAAGATTAGGCCACCACGTCAACGGCAAATCGCCAAGACCAACAGGTAACGCGACAGACCCACACAAATTGAGCTGCTGCAAGCCCGTCAGGCTGCTCAGCACGCTCACATCCGTCAGTTGGCTGCACCAGCTCAGGTTGAGCTGCTGCAAGCCCGTCAGGCTGCTCAGCACGCTCACATCCGTCAGTTGGCTGCACCCGCTCAGGTTAAGCTGCTGCAAGCCCATGAGACTGCTCAGCACGCTCACATCCGTCAGTTGGCTGCACCCGCTCAGGTTAAGCTGCTGCAAGCCCATGAGACTGCTCAGCACGCTCACATCCGTCAGTTGGCGGCACTCGCTCAGGTCGAGCTGCTGCAAGCCCGTCAGGCTGCTCAGCACGCTCACATCCGTCAGTTGGCGGCACCAGCTCAGGTCGAGCTGCTGCAAGCCCGTCAGGCTGCTCAGCACGCTCACATCCTTCAGTTGGCTGCACCCGCTCAGGTCGAGCTGCTGCAAGCCCGTCAGGCTGCTCAGCACGCTCACATCCGTCAGTTGGCTGCACCCGCTCAGGTTGAGCTGCTGCAAGCCCATGAGGCTGCTCAGCCCGCTCACATCCTTCAGTTGGCTGCACCCGCTCAGGTCGAGCTGCTGCAAGCCCGTCAGGCTGCTCAGCACGCTCACATCCTTCAGTTGGCTGCACCAGCTCAGGTTGAGCTGCTGCAAACTCTTCAGATCGGACACCGGCTTTATGTCGGAGAGAGCAAATGACTGCTCCCACCAGCTCCCTGCATTTGTGTCCACGCCGCAGAGCAACGTTTTCAACCCCATGAGGCACGAGACAGCCCGGATATCCGCCAGCTTCTGGCATCCGCGCAGATCGAGTGTTTCCAGACGGGTCAATGTCCGCAGACTGTCCGACAGCCGATCAATGTCCAGCCCTCGCAGCGACAGCTCCCGCGCCCCGCTGGCCTTCGCCTCCGCAATCCGCCGCTCCGCTTCGTCGTAGTCGCCAGCCATCGACTGTCACCCGTGTTTTTCGCGCATCAAAACCAACAAGCCGCAGATGGTAAATCTGCGGCTCGTGCGGCGGGAAGATGCGGAAGGTCAGGTCACGCGGTCAGGAACAGCCTCTCCGCCGCCCCACCATCGGCCAGCCGCACGCGGCGCCAAGACGATCACCACGCCGGCATCCGCTGCAGCCGCTCGACCGAGCGCCGCAGCCCTTGCGTGACCGTCTCGAACACCCGCGCCGAGAACCCGGCGGGCAGCCGCGCCCCGACCTCATCCACCACGCGGTCGGTCGCCACCAGCACGCGCTCGATCAGCGACTCGGCATCCGGCCCATGCCCGCAGTGCGGCGCCATCGCGTTGAAATGCCGCCGCTGCACGTCCTTGAAGTGGTAGTGCCGGTGCTTGCCCACCACCGCCATCGCCAACCGGGCCTTGTGCCATGACCATTGGCTGGGGCCGCTGCCGACCACCGGCCAGATCGACATCACGTCGTACAGCGGCGCCAGCCGGTAGCGCCCGCCGGGCAGCAGGTGCAGGCTGAAGTTCTTCGCGTGACCGTCCGGTGCGGCGAGCAGCCAGAACAGGAGCTGCGCCAGCAGCAGGGTCTCGATGTCGCGTGCTGCCTCGTCCGACTGCCGCAGGATCTGCGCCAGATCACGCACGCCGGGGCCGCCATCCGACTCGTATTTCAGATGCGGTGGCAAACCCAGCGCCTGGCAGAAATCCTCCTGCGGCAGCCGCAGCCACCACCGCCCCGACGAGTGCAGCCGCCGATCGAACCGCTCGACGCTCAACACCTGCCGGGCGCCGAACGTCAGGATCTCGCACGAGGGCACCGCCAGACCGTACCAGCGCAGCAGGTTCAGGCACAGCCACTCGTTCTCGACCGACGACGACAAGTCCACCCGGCCATTGCCCACCAGCCCGAGCGGCAGCTTCAGGATGTGGGTGGTCGGCGTGGCGCGGTGCGGGCGCAGCCACTGGCCGCCGTGCCACAGCAGCGCCGTCTTCTCCTGTGCGCCGGCCAGCGACAGGCGGAAGTCATCCTCGTCCGCATCCTGCGCACCCGGCGCGGCGGCCGAGGTGACGCGCATCAGGTGCTGCTCGACCGCCTCGTCGCTCAGCGCCATGCCCTCGATCCGGTCGAAGCCGCTCGGCGTGTCGTCCTCGGGCAGGATCTGCACCGCCCCGACACAATCGCGCCCGATCGCCTGCAGCAGATCAAACGCCCCGGTGGACGCCGTCCTGAGCCGGCTGGCCAGACGCCTGCGGATGTCGTCGCTGTCGGGCAGCAGGTTCTCGAAGTAGTGCGCGACCTTCTCGCCGACGTGCGGCGCGTCGTCCGCCCGGAACGGCAGGGACAGCGAGAGCGGCCGGCCTTGCGGCGAGGCCATCCAGGCGGCGTCGTAGCGGAGTTCCATCGGGCCATTCACCGGCAGGCGCCAGGTGCCGACCCGCTCGCCGTTGGACCAGATCGACAGCACCCGGGTCGCGGATCGGCGGGCCATGCCTTGCCTCACCTCGGCCTGTTCACCACTCGGCCGGCGTCGCGGCCGGCTCGTCCGTCCCGCGCACCTGCAAGGTCAGGTCCAGCCCCAGGCTCCCGCACAGCGCCAGCAGTTGATCGACCGTCATCGACCCCGGGTTCTGCTCCAGCTTCGACAGCCGCGACTGGCTCAGGTTGATCCGCACGGCCAGTTCGGTCTGCGACCAGCCGGCGCGCTTGCGGGCCGATTGCAGCAACTGGCCGAGTTGGTAAGTGGTGCGCAGGAGGTGCTTCATGGGGACATTTTATTCTTCCGGAGAATAAGATGGTTTTATTCCCCAAAAGAATATCGCCTCTGACCGAGCGCAGCCTCTGCTCTCGAAGGCGTGGCAGCGCATGACCATGATTTGCCAACACCATGGCACCGGCAAGCTGCTGTCAACCGGCCAGCATCTCCATCGGCACCGAGAACCGCGCCGCCAGCGCCCGCACCTGCCGCAGGTTGAGCTGCCGCTTGCCAGCCAGCACCTCGGAGACCACGCCCTGCGAGCCGATCTCCGGCAGGTCGGATTGCCGCAGCCCGTGCTCGTCCATCAGGCTGGCGAGCACGCTGGCCGGGGTGCTGGTGTCAGGCCACGGATGGACGCGGCCTTCGTATTCGCGGATGCGGTCGGCCAGGATCTCCACCAGCCCGCCCAGCGGATGCGCCGGATCGGCGGCCACGGCGTCGAAAAGCTGGTCCACGACCGCCAGCATCCGTTCGTAGTGCGCGTCATCGGCGATCGGGGCGCCCAGGCCGAGCGCCTCGTGCAGCGCGACCCAGTGCGTCGAGATGTCGGAGAGGTTCATTTCCAGGCTCCTTTGTCGTCCATGCTCTGTGCTGCGCGTGCTCGCCAAGGCTGATCTCCCTCAGCTCGGATCCAGCCCATCCACCGACAGCCCGCTGTCGGCCATCCATTCCTTGGCGGCGCGGAAGGCCTCGATCGCGGCCGGGGCGCCGGCGTAGGGGGCGACGTGCAGCAGCACCTCGCGGATCTCGGCCAGCGTGGCGCCATTGTTCATCGCGCCGCGCAGGTGGCCCTTGAGTTCCTGGCTGCGGCCCAGCGCGGCCAGCATCGCCACGGTGCACAGGCTGCGCTGCTTGAGCTCCAGCCCCTCGCGCAGCCAGGTCGAGCCCCAGGCGTGCTCGTTGACATAGGCCTGCAGCGGCTTCGAGAAGGCGTCCGCCGCGCCCAGCGCGCGGTCGACGAAGGCGTCGCCCATGACTTGGCGGCGGCGCTGCTCGCCGGCGGACGGCGCGGGGGAGACGGCGGAATCGGGGCGATCGGTGCTCATGTCGGTCTCGTGTCGAAGGAAGAGGAAAAGGAAGAAGGCGGCTGCCGGGGCGGCATCAGGCGGCAGTATCGGGGCGGCCGTCGTCGGCCTCGTCGCCGGGCAGCCGTGCCCAGTGGCAGGGGCGCTCGCGCGTGGGCACGAAGGGGAGCGCAGGCACGGCGGCCTCGGTCGCGCCGGCGGGTCGGCTCGGCCGCGCCTGGCGCCAGACCGCCGGCGTCAGCCCGTGGCGGGCGCGGAAGGTGCGGATGAAGTAGCCCGAGGACGCGAAGCCGCAGGCCCAGGCCACCTCCTTGACCGCCAGCGCCGCCTCGTCGGCCAGCAGCCGCTCGGCACGGTCGAGGCGCAGGCGCACGATGTGCGCGGCCAGCGTCTCGCCGGCGTGGCGGTGGAAGAGGTGCGAGAGGTAGTCGGCGCTGCAGCCGCAGTGCGCGGCCAGATCGCGCACGCTCAGCGTGTGGTCGCCCAGGCGGTCGCGGATCAGCGAGCGCGCCCGCGCCAGCAGCGGCGGCTCGACGCTGACCTCGGTGGCCGCGCCGGCCTCGAGCACCCGGCGCACCCCGGCCAGCGCCGCGGCCACCAGCGCACGGCGCTGCAGCGCCAGCGCCGCGTCGCCCTCCTCGCCCGGCAGCGCCGCGTCGGCCAGCCAGTCCTGGATGCGCGCGACCTGCGCATGGCCGCGCACCTCCAGATGCAGGATGCCGGGGCGGCCGGGATGCACCTCGTGCGCCAGATGACTGCACAGCGAGCCGGCATCGGCGTGGATCACCAGGTTCTGGAAGGCCTGCGCCGGCGCCGGTCCGGCCGCGCGCACATGCTCGTCATGCAGCAGCTTCGGCGGCACCAGCAGCATCTCGCCGGGCTGCAGCAGCCGCTCGGCATGCGGGAAGACGAAGCGGGTCGTGCCCGAGACCTGCAGGAACAGCTCGGCGGCCAGATGGAAATGGCCCTGGCCGCGACCGGGCCAGGCCGCTGGATGCGGCGGCAGCCACAGCGGCGCACGCCCCTCGGCCGCCGCACGCGCGAAGCGCTCGACCAGCTCGCGCAGGCGCTGCGCCGGCTCGGCCGGCAGGTCGGCCGTCATCGCCGCGGCATCCAGGTTTTCTGACATGGTTCGAGGTTTTGTGCTGTCGGCAGCCGTTGCCGCCCAGCCGGGGAAAAACCTATTCTGCCGACATGCCAAGCCCCGCTCCCTTGCCCGCGCCACCAGCGCGGATTTCTGTCATCGTCTGGAACGAGTTCCGCCACGAGCGCACCCGGCCGGAGGTCGCCGCGATCTATCCGGACGGCATTCACGCCACGATCGCCGCCGCGCTGGCCGAGCGGCCCGGTCTGGGCCCGGGCGCACGCGCGCTCGAGATCCGCACCGCCACGCTCGACGAGCCCGAGCAGGGCCTGTCGGAAGAGCGCCTGGCCGGCTGCGACGTGCTGGTCTGGTGGGGCCACCGGGCGCATGCCGAGATCGAGGACGCGGTCGTCGACCGGCTGCAGCGCCATGTGCTGGCCGGCATGGGCCTGATCGTGCTGCACTCGGGCCACTTCTCGCGCCTCTTCCGCCGGCTGATGGGCACGCACTGCTCGCTGCAGTGGCGCGTCGCCGGCGAGCGCGAGCGGCTGTGGGTGGTCGAGCCCGCGCACCCGATCGCCGCCGGCCTGGACGACTGCATCGAGCTTGCGCAGGAAGAGATGTACGGCGAGCGCTTCGACATTCCCGCGCCCGACAGCACCGTGTTCATCTCCTGGTTCGAGGGCGGCGAGGTCTTCCGCTCGGGCTGCTGCTGGCAGCGCGGCCACGGGCGCATCTTCTATTTCAGGCCGGGCCACGAGACCTTTCCCACCTATCACCATCCGCAGATCCGGCGCGTGCTGGCCAACGCGGTGCAGTGGGCCGCGCCGAACTCGGCACGCCGGCCCGACCGCTGCCCGAAGGTCGAGCCGCGCGAACGCCTGCACACCCCGAAAGATTGAACAACATGACGACGACCTTCCCTGCCTCGCTCGGCCAGACCGGGCCCGGCCCCTCGCCCTCGCGGCTGTCGCGGGCGCGCCGCTCCACCCGGGTGCTGTTCGCGGCGCTCGGGCTGGTCGGCGGCGCCTGGGGCGTGCACATCCCGTCGGTCAAGATGCACTACGGCCTGGACGAGGCCATGCTGTCGCTGGTGCTGCTGTCGGCGGCGGCCGGCGCGGTGGTGTCGCTGTTCACCGCCGGGCGCATCGTCGCGTGGCTGGGCGCACGCGGCGCGGCGCGGGCCTGCGCGCTGGTGATGGGCCTGATGCTGGCGCTGGTGCTGCACTGGCCCTCGCTGGCGCTGCTGCTGCCGGCGATGCTGGTCTTCGGCGCGGCGATGAGCCTCTACGACGTGGCGATCAATGCCGAAGGCTCGGCGCTGGAGGTCATGGGCGGGCGCGCCATTCTCAGCGGCCTGCACGGCATGTTCAGCCTCGGCGCGATGGGCGGCGCGGCGCTGGCCGCGGGCCTGCTGCGGCTGCAGGTCACGCCGGAGCATCAGCTCGCCGGCTTCGGCCTGCTGATGGCGCTGGCGGTGCTGGCGGCCGCACGCGGCATGCTCGACACCCATCCGGCGCCCGAGCCGCACGAGGGTCCGCAGGCGCAGTTCGCCTGGCCGCGCGGCCAGCTGCTGGTCATCGGCCTGCTGATCTTCGCCGGCATGAGCGCCGAAGGCGTGATGTACGACTGGTGCGTGCTCTACCTGAAGCAGGAGCTCGGCATGCCGCAGGCCCAGGCCGGCCTGGGCTATGCCGCCTTCGCCGGCGCGATGGCGCTGGCGCGCTTCGCCGGCGACCGGCTGCGCGCGCGGTATCCCGAGGACCAGCTGCTGGCCTTCAGCGCCGGGCTGTCGGCCTTCGCGATGGCGGTGGTGCTGATCAGCGGCGATCCGTGGGTCTCGCTGATCGGCTACGCGCTGGTCGGTGCCGGCCTGGCGCCGGTGGTGCCGATCCTCTACAACGCCGCGACCCGGGTGCCGGGCACCAGCCGTGCCGCGGCGATCGCCTCGGTCTCGTCGATCGGCTACAGCGGCTTCCTGATCGGCCCGCCGCTGATCGGCGCGATCGCGCACGCGCTGACCCTGACTGCCGCGATGGGCGTGGTGGTGGTGGCGGCCAGCCTGCTGTCGATCTTCTCGCACCGGGTGCCGATGGCGGACCGCGCATCCAGGCCTTGAAATCCCGGCCAGGCCCCCGCAGATCGGCAGATCAGGACACCCCGCCGCAGGAGCCGACCATGCCGATCATGCCGACCCGTCCCGAACGACTTCACCACGATCTCGGTGCCGTGCTGGCGCTGGCGCGGCTGCTGGAGCGGCTCGACCCCGGCGCCTCGGAGCGTGCCGCGGCGCAGTACCGCCAGGTCGCCTCGACGCTGGGCGCGCTGCTCGACGCGGCCGAGCCCGGCCCGGCGCTGAATGCGCTGCTCGACGCGCATCCGGCCGCCGCCGAACTCTACGAGAACCTGCACTACGCGCAGGCCGGGCTGTGCCGGCATGCGCTGGGCGCCTCGCTCGGCAGCGAGATCGCCGCGGTCGACCTGATCCGCCGCGCCCGCACCCGGCGCTGAGGCGCGGCCGCGCTCAGGCCGGGACGCCGTCGGCCTTGAGCATCGCCTTGATGCCGCGCACGGCCACCATTGCTATCGTCCAGCTCAAAAAAGCGAGAATCGCCGTCTGGCAGAACATCACAGGGCGGCTCAGGCTGGATCACATTGGACGCGACACAACGCTACTGCTACGGCCTGAACTTCAAGAACGTGTTTTTGACCGAAAAAGGCAAGGCGTTCGAGAGCTTCTTCGCCCGCGTGATGACGTGCGGCTTCACTGGAGACTTCCAGCCTGTGCGGCCCTATGGCGCCCAGGGCGATCTGAAGTGCGATGGCTTCCGAGCAAGCGATGGAACGGTTTTTCAGTGCTACGCGCCGGACGCGATGAAGCTGGCCGATCTTCTGAAGAAGATCGACGAAGACTTCCACGGCGCAGTGGCGCACTGGGGAGCACGGATGCAGAGATGGGAGTTCGTTCACAACGATGTGCGCGGGCTTCCTGCGGAGGCCGTTCAGAGGCTGCATGACTTGCAAACAGCTCATCCCAGCATCAGAACCAGCGTCTTTGGTGAGGCAGAGATGCGCAACGTGGTCATGTCGCTCGCCTTGCACCAGCTTGAAGATTTGTTCGGTCCCGTTCCTTCGCAGCAGACTCTGGAACGGCTGGGCTTCGCACAACTGGCCCCCATCTTGAAGGCGATTAGCCGTCGGGAGCCGCCCGCTGATCCTCCGACGACTGCCCCTTCTGCTTCCAAGCTTGAAAACAATGCCCTGTCAATCGACGCGGCAGGACTGCTGCGCCAGGGGCGTCTGAGGGAAAGACTGGTTGAAGACTGTCTTGCTCAGTGGCCTGATCCCGGCTTGGGCGAGGAAGTCGCCGAGGGGTTCAGGAACCGCTATCGTGGACTCAAGGCGATCGGGCACACACCCGATGAAATCTTCGCAGACTTGCAAGAATTTGCGGGAGGCATGCACGGTGAGCCGGCCCGCCAGGGTGCCGTCCTCGCCGTGCTGTCCTATTTCTTCGAGCGTTGCGACATCTTCGAGGATGCCAAACCAGATCCGACCCCATCACCATGATCCTTCCCACCAAGCACATCCGGCCTGATCGAGCCTTGCTGACCGTCGGTGGGGAGATCCTCGGCTACCTGCACGAACCTGCGACCGTCTCGCGACTGTGGGATCTGGTGCGCAACGCCCGCAAAGAGACACACCAAGCGGCACCGATCAACTACGACTGGTTCATCCTGGCTCTGGATCTGCTTTTCATGGTGGGCGCGGTTGACCTCGACCGGGGACTGGTCCGCAAGGCCTCCGCACCATGATCCACACCATCACCAGTGACCTTCCCGGCTTCAAGTCCCTCACGTTCAAGCCGGGGCTGAACATCCTGCTGGCGGACAAGAGTGAAGGTGCCACGGATCGCCAGTCCCGCAATGGGGCAGGCAAGACCAGTCTGGTGGAGCTGATCCACTTCTTGATGGGGGGCACCGCGGACAAGGACAGCATTTTCCGATCTGCTGCGCTGGCGCCGTGGACGTTTGAGATGTGCGCAGACATTGGGGATACCCCTGTGAACATCGGACGTTCCGGCAGCAAGCCGTCCCGTGTTCGTCTCGACGGCTCTGTGGTGAATTGGCCTGTACAACCTGAGCGAGAGGCCAAGACAGGGGAGTTTCAGCTCAGCAATGACCAGTGGCGGCATCTCCTGGGTCGCTTGCTCTTTGGTTTGTCTTCCTCAAGCGCTGAGTCCAACCATCGTTTTGGCCCTACGTTCCGATCGCTCTTTTCCTATTTCGCCAGACGCCACAACAGTGGCGGCATGTTGCATCCCACCCAGCATGCGTCAAAACAGCAGGCGTGGGATCAGCAGGTCGCTGTGTCCTACATGCTGGGCCTTGATGCACACATACCGCAGGAATTCCAGAAACTGCGCACTGAGGAAAAAGCCATCGCAGAACTGCGCAAGGCCGCCAAGGACGGGGTGCTGGGGCGCTATTTCAGTTCGGCGGCAGATCTACGAACGCGCGTGGTCATCACGGAAGCACGTGTACGCCGCATGAAAGAGCAGTTGGCGACTTTCCGTGTGGTGCCGGCCTACGCAGAACTGGAGAAGGAAGCTTCGACCATCACGCGACAGATTTCATCACTCAGTGACGAGAACACCTCGGATCGCGAACTGATCCTGCAATTACAGGATTCCCTGACGACGGAAAGCCCGCCCGCTGTCACGAGCTTGGAACGAGTTTACCGGGAAGCCAAAGTTGTTCTGCCGGACACGGTCAGCAGGCGTTTTGCAGAGATCGAGCAGTTCCATCAGGCGATTGTGCAAAACCGCAAAGCCCATCTCGGCGCGGAGATCAGTTCGGCAGAACTTCGGATCACAGAGCGGGAGCGCACGCGCGAGCAGCTGGATATTCGGCGCCAGCAGATCATGGGCATTCTCCAGTCAGGCGGTGCCTTGGAGCACTACGCCCTTCTGCAGGAAGAGGCCAGCAGAGCCGAGGCAGAAGCCGAAGGCTTGAAGCAGCGGCTGCTCATCGCTGAGCGCATCGAGAGTACCAAGGCAGAACTGGAAATTGAACGGGCGAGGCTGCACAAGGCCCTTCAAGAGGATCAGCATGAGCGCAGAGAGTTGATTGATGAAGCCGTTCTGATTTTCGAAGACCTGTCCAATGCGCTGTACGAGAGGGCCGGCATCCTGACCATCAGTGCCACACACAATGGCCCCTCGGTCGAAGTGCGGATCGACTCGCAACGCAGCAAAGGCATCACCAACATGCAGATCTTCTGCTTCGATCTGATGTTGGCCGACCTGGCGACTCGTCGAGGCATGGGTCCAGGATTCCTGGTTCACGACAGCCATCTTTTTGACGGCGTCGATGAGCGCCAGATCGCCAAAGCGCTTCAATTGGGTGCGGACCACGCCAAGGCGGTGGGGTATCAGTACATCGTGACCATGAACTCCGATGCCTTGCCCAAGGATGGATTTCGCCCTGGATTCGACATCGGAGAGTTCATTTGTCCGGTCAGGCTGACAGATGCCACCAACAGCGGCGGCCTCTTTGGTCTGCGGTTCGATTAGTCGGCCTTGAACATCGCCTTGATCCCCCGCACCGCCTGCCGGATCCGCCCCTCGTTCTCGATCAGCGCGAAGCGCACATGGTCGTCGCCGTGGTCGCCGAAGCCGATGCCGGGCGAGACGCAGACCTTGGCGCGCTCCATCAGCTGCTTGCTGAATTCCAGCGATCCCAGCGCCGCGTACTTCTCGGGAATCTTCGCCCAGATGTACATCGAGGCCTTCGGGCAGTCCACGTTCCAGCCGGCCTCGCGCAGGCCCTTGACCAGCACATCGCGGCGCTTCTGGTAGGTCGCGGCGATGTACTTCACGCAACTCTGATCGCCTTCCAGCGCGGCGATCGCGGCGACCTGCAGCGGCGTGAAGGTGCCGTAGTCGTGGTAGCTCTTGATGCGCGCCAGCGCGGCGACCAGATCGGGATTGCCGACCATGAAGCCGATGCGCCAGCCGGCCATGTTGTAGCTCTTGGAGAGCGTGAAGAACTCGACCGCGATGTCCTTGGCGCCCTTGACCTGCATGATCGACGGCGCCTTCCAGCCGTCGAAGCAGATGTCGGCGTAGGCCAGATCGTGGACAACGAAGATGTCGTGCTTCTTCGCCAGCGCGATCACCCGCTCGAAGAAATCGAGTTCCACGCACTGCGCGGTCGGGTTGCTGGGGAAGCCGAGAATCATCATCTTCGGCTTCGGGTAGCTGCCGCGGATGGTCTTCTCCAGCTCGGCGAAGAAGTCTACGCCGGGCACCAGCGGCACCGAGCGGATGTCCGCGCCGGCGATCACCGCGCCGTAGATGTGGATCGGGTAGCTCGGGTCGGGCACCAGCACGGTGTCGCCGCGGTCGAGCGTGGCCAGCATCAGGTGCGCCAGGCCTTCCTTCGAGCCGATGGTGACGATGGCTTCGCTGTCCGGGTCGATGTCGACGGCGTAGCGGTCCTTGTACCAGTGCGAGATCGCGCGGCGCAGGCGCGGGATGCCCTTGCTGGCCGAGTAGCCGTGGGTGTCGGGGCGCTGGGCGACCTCGGTGAGCTTGGCGACGATGTGCGCGGGCGTGGCGCCGTCGGGATTGCCCATGCTGAGGTCGATGATGTCCTCGCCACGGCGGCGCGCGGCCAGCTTCAGCTCGGCCGTGATGTTGAAGACGTAGGGGGGAAGGCGATCGATGCGCGCAAAGCGGCGCTTGCCCGAAGAGCTGGAAGAGGACATTGGCAGAGATGAACGTGAGCGCCCGGAACCGTCCGAGCGACGCTGGCTGCTGGGCAGCCAGTGCACATCCTAGGGTCTGTTGACGCAGATTGACAAGCCCTGAACCTGGCCGGCCGCACCTTCTGCGATTTGTCGATCAGTCCCCCAGCATCGCCAAGTCGCGGCGCCACGCCTCGCGTGCAGCCCGATCACGCGCCTGCAGATCACCGGGCTTGCGCAGCACCAGCTTGTGCGGCGAGCCTTGCCGCAGCGTGGTCGCGGTGAGCGGTGCGCCCGCGGCCTCGAACTGTGACTGGACATGCTGGCGGCGCGGCTCGGCCATCGCCAGCACGAGCGGCTCGGCGCTGGCGGACTCGGCCCAGGGGATCATGACCATGCAGTCCTTGCAGCGGCACACCCACTCCACGCCGCACAGGCGGTGGTCCGTCAGGTCGCGCAGCGGTTCGTTCAGGGCGTTGCGGAGTGCCTTGGTCACGCGGTCGTGCAGCAGGCGATCCTGCGGCCACTGGCGCGACAGCGCACCGACGGACTGCACGAAGGGCGCCAGTTGCGTGGCGGGGTACAGACCCGGGTGCGCGAGCATATGGTCGATCAGGACGCGCAGATCCTCGATCCCATCATCCGCCCGCAGAACGAGGGACTGCGCCAGCTCATCCACCGCCTGCAGCATTGCGGGCTGCAGTTGCATCCGGTTGGCCGGCTTCGCCTGCACGCGGGCCTGATCGAAGCGCTTCAGCGCAGCCAGGCAGGCGTCGAACCAGTCGTCCAGCAGCACCAGACTCCAGCCCGCGTCCAGGGCAGCCTGCGTGAATGCCGGCAGCGGTGTCGGCCACAGCGCCGACAGGGACAGGTGCGAACCCCATTGCACACGCCATCCTGTCACGGCGGCGAATCGCCGCGCCTGCGGATCGTTCCAGCGCTGCAGCACGGTGCGCAGCCAGAGGGTGCCGCGCGCGTGCTGCAGCCGAGCCAGGACCGCCGCATCCTCCGGCAGGAAACCACTCGGATCGAAGCCGGCCAGCAGCGCCGTGGCGGCTTCAGAGTTCGGCAGGGCGGCGGCGATCTCGGCATAGGCGTCGAGCAATGTGCGACCCCGGGCACTCACCTGACCGGCCAGCGTGCGGGCCGCCACTTGCACGCGACCGGCCAGGGTGGCTGATTCTTCGGGCAGTCTGGCCAGCCGCTGCAGGTCTGCCAGGGCCGCGTCAAAATCGAGTGCGAACCGGTCCCGCTCGACCGCCAGCGGTGACTGGATCACCAGCGCGGCGCGCCGGTACCAGTAGTCCAGCGTATCGCCGTAGTTGCCCATGTAGCCTTCGTACTGCTCGTCCACAAGGTGGGCACTGCCGGTCTCGGTGAAGCTGGTGGTGTCGTCGAGCCTCACGGACAGGCTGCTGCGCGGGCCGACCTGGTCGTGTTCATCGACCCAGAAATCCAGCGACAGCGACTCGTCGATCAGCTCACCCCGTTGGGGATCATCCTCATCGCCATGGCGGCTCCAGCGCGATCGGGGCGCAGGCTCGGCGCTCCAGGTCTGGTGCAGCTCGGCCAGCGCCAGGTGCAGGCGCAGCCCGAGCGCCTCGGCCGCCGCCCGCAGCGCCGCCACGCGCCAGCGGTCATCGCCCTTGAGCAGCGGCCAGCGCAGGCCGTGTTCGGTGTATTCATGGTCCAGCAGCAGCACCCAGGGCGCCATGCCCGGCGTGTCGCCGTCCAGCGCGAACTGCTGCCGCAGCGCGTGTTCCAGCGCCGTCTGCAGCCCCGCAGGGACGGCCGGCCGCGCTGCCTCGGCGGGCAGCACCAGATCGAAGGTCAACGCGACGCGCCAGCCCTCCTGTACCGGCAGCACCTCGTGCCGGCAGTCGGCATAGAAGGCGAACCAGCGGAGGTCCTGTGCCTGCAGGTGCTGCGACGACAGGGCGGTTTCCTGCTGCCCCAGTTGCACCCGCAGCGTCCCGCCAATGTGCGGCGAAGGCCAGACCAGCACCAGCGTGGCGACCATGCCGGGGTGTTTCTCGGTGTCCTGGTGCGGCTTGAAGAACTGGCCGGGGCCGTAGATCAGCAGGTTGTGCAGCCAGGCGTCGAGTTGTTCCACGCCGAGTGCCTGGGCGACCGACTGCTTCAGCGCGGCGAAGGCGCCGGGCTGCCAGTCGAGGCTGAGCAGGTCGGCGCTGATCTCGCCGGTGTGGCGCACGGTGGTGTCCAGCAGGGTCTGGTCGCGCAGGCCGAATTGCGCGGGTTCGCTGAGGTCGTGCAACGCCTGGGCCTGGGCGGGCGGCAGCGGCTGGGGCAGCGGGCCGAGTCCTTCGACCTCGATCGCCAGGTGTCCGGCGGGCAAGCGGCCTTCCGCCCAGAAGCAGTCCGGGGTGGTGGAGCCGTCTGGCGAGGCGGGTCGCGGCGTGGCCGGCTGGCGCAGGAGGTCGAGCAGGGTGTTCATGGTCAGTCATTGTGGCAACACCGACCTGAGACCGTACACCGCACAGCCAGCCGTCCCCAGATTGAACCGCACCGGCTTCGTGCAGGCCAGTGGGTGTGAGTCAGACCTCGGCGGGCGAGACGTAGTCGATGGACTCCAGCAAGCGATGGCGGTTGAACCACGAGGCCCATTCGAGCGTGGGGTTTCCAACAGAAGGAGCCTCCTCGGAAGCCGGTGCGATTCATACCGCCGTCGGCCTCCTGGATCAGGCCGCGCTGGCCATCACGCCGCGCGCGTCGGTCAGCAGCACCACACAGCCCAGGCCGGCGACCTGGCGATAGAGCGGCTCCAGCCCGGAAGTCCTCCATCTGGTCCTGATGCTCACGCAGCCGGGACGGCATGGACGGATCTCCGGACGGCTGGCCGGCCACTGTGCCGTAGCCCGACCGGCACGCTTCATGCACATTTCGACCATGGCTTCCGATTCCGCTGTACCGACTCCCCCCGCCCCGCCCGCAGCCGAGACCGAGCGCGTGCGCCGCCACACCCTGTTCGAGGACGCGCAGGCGCTGTTCACCGGCACGCTGTTCGTGTCGCTGGCGCTGATCATGTTCCGCCAGGCCGGACTGATGACCGGCGGCACCGCAGGCGCGGCCTTCCTGCTGCACTACGCCACCGGGCTGAGCTTCGGACCGCTGTTCTTCGTGCTGAACCTGCCCTTCTACGGCTTCGCCTGGAAGCGCATGGGGCTGGCGTTCACGCTCAAGACCTTCCTGTCGGTGGGCCTGCTGTCGCTGATGACCTCCTGGTCGCCGGCGCTGTTCGCGATCGAGCGGCTGCATCCGGCCTACGCGGCGGTGCTCGGCGGTCTGCTGCTGGGCTCGGGCTGCCTGTTCCTGGCGCGGCACCACGCCAGCCTGGGCGGCGCCACCATCGTCTCGCTCTACCTGCAGCGCGCGCGCCAGTGGCGAGCCGGCCATGTGCAGATGGCGATCGACGGCACGATCCTGGCGCTGTCGTTTGCGCTGATCGAGCCGCAGAAGGCGCTCTATTCGATTCTCGCCGCGGTGACGATGAACCTCTTCATCGCGATCAACCACCGACCGGGGCGCTACGCGGTGCTCTGACACCGACGCCCCGGCATTCCAGGAGACAGACAAGATGGCCGTCAGCGTATTCGACCTGTTCAAGATCGGCATCGGGCCGTCGAGCTCGCACACCGTGGGGCCGATGCGCGCCGCACGGCTCTTCGTCGAGCGCCTGATCGCCGAGGGCCGGCTCGAGGCGGTGGCGCGGGTGCGCGTCGAGCTGCACGGCTCGCTGGGCGCCACCGGGCGCGGCCACGGCTCGGACAAGGCGGTGCTGCTCGGCCTGGCCGGGCATGATCCGGAGACGGTCGACGTCGACGCGGTGCCGGCGCTGCTGGCGACGATGCGCGCCGAGCGGCGCATCATGCTGGCCGGCCGCCATCCGGTGACCTTCGTCGAGCGCGACGACCTGGCGATGCTGCGCCGCCCGCTGCCCTTCCACGCCAATGGGATGCGCTGCCTGGCCTTCGACGCCGACGGCCGCGAACTCGATAGCCGCACCTACTACTCGGTCGGCGGCGGCTTCGTCGTCAGCGATCAGGTCGCCGCCGACGGCCAGCGCCAGCGCGTCATCGCGCCCGACGCCTCGGTGCTGCCGCATCCTTTCCGCAGCGGCGCCGAGCTGCTGGCACTGACACGCTCGCTGAGCACCTCGATCGCTGGCGTGATGCGCCTGAACGAGCGCCACTGGCGCGACGACGCCGAGATCGACGCCGGCCTGCTGCGCATCTGGCAGGTGATGCAGGACTGCGTGGCACGCGGCTGCCGCACCGAGGGCGTGCTGCCCGGCGGCTTCAAGGTGCGCCGGCGCGCCGCGGCGCTGCACGCTCAGCTGCTCGCGCACCCCGAGGCCGCGCTGCGCGACCCGCTGCAGACGCTGGACTGGATCAACCTCTACGCGCTGGCGGTCAACGAGGAGAACGCCGCCGGCGGTCGCGTCGTGACCGCCCCGACCAACGGCGCGGCCGGCATCATCCCGGCGGTGCTGCACTACTACGCACGCTTCCACCCTGGCGCCAGCACCGCCGGCATCGCCGACTTCCTGCTCACCGCCGCCGCCATCGGCCTGCTCTACAAGGAGAACGCCAGCATCTCCGGCGCCGAGGTCGGCTGCCAGGGCGAGGTCGGCGTGGCCTGCTCGATGGCCGCCGGCGCCCTGTGCGCCGTCATGGGCGGCACGCCCGAGCAGGTCGAGAACGCCGCCGAGATCGGCATGGAGCACCACCTGGGCCTGACCTGCGACCCGGTCGGCGGCCTGGTGCAGATCCCCTGCATCGAGCGCAACGCCATCGCCTCGGTCAAGGCGGTCAACGCCGCGCGCATGGCGCTGCGCGGCGACGGCTCGCACCATGTCAGCCTCGACAAGGTCATCAAGACCATGCGCGAGACCGGCGCCGACATGCTGACCAAATACAAGGAGACCGCCCGCGGCGGGCTGGCGGTCAACATCGTCGAGTGCTGAAGCGCCAGGGTGGCACCCACCAATTGACGTTTACGTAAACGTCATCAACAATCGCCGCGCTGTCGCATCCGGACCGCAGCCCGTCGGGCCGTACCCGCTTCGTGCCCGGATGTCAGCCACGGACAGGCCCCCTGACGCAACAATCGCTGTCCATGAGCACAGAACTGAACGAACTCTTCGAACGCAATCGCCAGTGGGCAGCCGACACCGAGACCCGCGAGCCGGGTTTCTTCTCGCGCCTGTTGAAGCAGCAGACTCCGCAGTACCTGTGGATCGGCTGTGCCGACAGCCGCGTGCCGGCCAACGAGCTGGTCGATCTGCTGCCGGGCGAACTCTTCGTGCACCGCAACATCGCCAATGTGATCGTGCCCAGCGACCTCAACGCGCTGTCGGTGATCCAGTACGCGGTCGACGCGCTGCGGGTCACGCATGTGATCGTCGTCGGCCACTCCAACTGCGGCGGCGTCAAGGCGGCGCTGAACAATCTGCGCGTCGGTCTGGTCGACATCTGGCTGCGTCATGTGCAGGACGTGCGCAACCAGCACCGGGCCTTTCTCGACAGGCTGACGCCCGAGCGCCAGGTCGACGCGCTGGTCGAGCTGAACGTGCTGGAGCAGGCGCGCAACGTCTGCCGCACCACCATCGTCGAGGACGCCTGGCAGCGCGGCCAGGAGGTGGTGATTCACGGCTGGGTCTACGGCCTGCACAACGGCCTGCTGGAGGATCTGCGCATCACGGTGTCGAAGCCTCAGGACATCGAGCCGGCCTACGAGCGCGCGCTGGAGGCGCTGAAGCAGCGCTTTGCCCCAGCCTCGACGGCTGAGGCGGCCGCCGACTGACCCGGATGCAGCGAAACGCGCCGATGTTCCCGCAGCAGCTCGACGACACCCGCGCCTTCGACATCGCCTGCGCGATGCTGGAGGGATTCAACCGCCACTACCAGCTGTTCCGGGAGGCCAGCGCCAGCGCACGCGCACGCTTCGAGCGAGGCGACTGGCACGGCCAGCACGAGGCGCAGCGCGAACGCCTCGCGTTCTTCCCGCGCCGGGTCGAGGAAACGGTCGAGCGGCTGCGGCGCGACTTTCACGCCGGCGCGCTGCAGATGGCAGTCTGGCAGCAGGTCAAGCTGCACTACATCGGCCTGCTGACCGGCCACCGCCAGCCCGAGCTGGCCGAGACCTTCTTCAACTCGGTGACGACCAAGATCCTGCACCGGGACTATTTCCACAACGACTTCATCTTCGTGCGGCCGGCCGTCTCGACCGAATACATCGAGAACGGCGAGCCGCAGCTGCGCCCGAGCTTCCGCGCCTGGTACCCGAGCCGCGAGACGCTGCGCGAGGCGCTGGCGCAGCTGGTCGGCCATTTCGGGCTGCAGGGCGCATGGGCCGACCTGGAACGCGACCTCGACGAGGTGCTGGCCGAGACCGAGGCGGCCATCGGCCCGGGTCGGCTACGCACCAATTTCCAGATCCAGGCGCTGAGCTCGCTGTTCTTCCGCAACAAGGGCGCCTATGTGGTCGGGCGCATCATCAACGGCTACAACGATCTGCCCTTCGCGCTGCCGATCCTCAAGGACGAACAGCAGCGGCTGTTCATCGACGCGGCGCTGTTCGGCGAGGACGATCTGCAGCGGCTGTTCAGCTTCGCGCGCGCCGACTTCATGGTCGACATGGAGGTGCCTTCGGCGTACGTGCAGTTCCTGCGCGCGCTGATGCCGCGCAAGCCGCGCAGCGAGCTCTACAGCCAGCTGGGCCTGCACAAGCAGGGCAAGACGCTGTTCTACCGCGACTTCCAGTCGCACCTGCGCCACTCGAGCGACCATTTCCGCATCGCGCCGGGCATCAAGGGCATGGTGATGCTGGTGTTCGACCTGCCGAGCTATCCCTATGTCTTCAAGGTCATCAAGGACCGCTTCCCCGCGCAGAAGGACACCACCCGGGAGCAGGTCAAGGGCAAGTACCTGCTGGTGAAGCAGCATGACCGGGTCGGGCGCATGGCCGACACGCTGGAGTTCAGCAATGTCGCCTTTCCGCGCGCGCGCTTTTCCGAAGCGCTGATCGAGGAGATCCGCCGCGAGGCGCCCAGCCAGCTCGAGATCTCCGACCGCGACGGCGACGGCCAGGAAGAGGTCATCCTCAAGCATGTCTACATCGAGCGCCGCATGGTGCCGCTGAACATCTACCTGCAGGAGGCCACGCCCGAGCAGCTCGAGCATGCGGTCGTCGAGTACGGCCAGGCGATCAAGGACCTGGTGGCGGCCAACATCTTTCCCGGCGACATGCTGTGGAAGAACTTCGGCGTGGTGCGCAACAACAAGGTCGTCTTCTACGACTACGACGAGATCGAGTACATCACCGACTGCCACTTCCGTCGCGTGCCCGCGCCACGCCACGAGGAAGACGAGATGTCGGGCGAGATCTGGTATTCGGTCGGCCCGAAGGATGTCTTCCCGGAGACCTTCGGCCCCTTCCTGCTCGGCCACCGCGGCGTGCGCGAGGTGTTCATGCGCCATCACGCCGACCTGCTCGACCCGGCCTTCTGGCAGGCGCACCAGGCGCGCATCCGCGCCGGCCATGTGCACGATGTCTTTCCCTACGATCCGGAGCGCCGCTTCCTGCACCGCCGGCGTCCGGTCGAACCCGCCGTTCCCCCTGCCCCCACCGTCCCCACCGACTGAATCCCGAAGGAGCGCCGCCATGAGCGTCAGCATCAGCCGCAGCCACGACCCCGTCGTCATCGTCTCCGCCGCCCGCACGCCGATCGGCGGCCTGCTGGGCGACTTCGCCGCGCTGCCCGCCGCCGAGCTGGGCGGCGTGGCGATCCGCGCCGCCATCGAGCGCGCCGGCCTGCCCGGCGACGTGGTCGACGAGGTGCTGATGGGCAACTGCCTGATGGCAGGCCAGGGCCAGGCGCCGGCGCGCCAGGCCGCGCTGGCCGCCGGCCTGCCGATCTCGGCCGGCGCGGTGACGCTGTCGAAGATGTGCGGCTCCGGCATGCGCGCGATGATGTTCGCGCACGACATGCTCGCCGCCGGCTCGGCCGACGTGATGATCGCCGGCGGCATGGAGAGCATGACCAACGCGCCGCACCTGAGCTTCGTGCGCCAGGGCGTGAAGTACGGCGCCGCGCAGCTCTTCGACCACATGGCGATGGACGGCCTGGAGGACGCCTACGAGCGCGGCCGGGCGATGGGCGTCTTCGCCGAGGCCTGCGTCGAGAAGTACGGCTTCACCCGCGAGGCGCAGGACGCCTACGCCATCGCCTCCACCACCCGCGCCAAGACCGCCAACGAGGACGGCTCCTTCGACTGGGAGATCGCGCCGGTGACGCTCAAGGGCCGCGGCGGCGACACGGTGGTCCGCCACGACGAGCAGCCCTTCAAGGCCCGTCTGGACAAGATCGCCGGGCTGAAGCCGGCCTTCAAGCGTGACGGCACGATCACGGCCGCCAACGCCAGCAGCATTTCCGACGGCGCCGCCGCGCTGGTGCTGATGCGCGAGTCGACCGCCGCCGCGCACGGCCTGCAGCCGGTCGCGCGCATCGTCGCGCATGCGGTGCACGCGCAGGAGCCGGCCTGGTTCTCGACCGCGCCGGCCGGCTCGATCCGCAAGGTGCTCGCACGCGCCGGCTGGCAGGTCGGCGAGGTCGACCTGTGGGAAGTCAACGAGGCCTTCGCGGCGGTGACGATGGCGGCGATGCACGAGTTCTCGCTGCCGCACGAGATCGTCAACGTGCACGGCGGCGCCTGCGCGCTGGGCCACCCGATCGGCGCCTCGGGCGCGCGCATCGTCGTGACGCTGCTGGGCGCGCTCAGGAAGCGCGGCCTGAAGCGCGGCGTCGCCAGCCTGTGCATCGGCGGCGGCGAGGCCACCGCGCTGGCCGTCGAGATGGCGTGACGCACGGCATCGGCATGGCCCTGGGTCTGCACGATCCGGCGCTGTTCGCGCTGTCGGTGCTGGTGCTCAACGCCACGCCGGGCGTCGACCTGGTCTTCGTGGTCGGGCGCACGCTGCAGTGCGGACCGCGCACCGGGCTGGCCGGCGCGGCCGGCATCAGCCTGGGCTGCGTGGTGCACGCGCTGGCGGCGGCCTCCGGGCTGGCGGCGCTGCTGGCGATGTCGGCCACCGCCTTCTCGGCGCTGAAGTGGCTGGGCGCGGCCTATCTGGTCTGGCTGGCCGCGGGCATGCTGCGCGCGGCATGGGCCGATCCGGCACGGGCTCCCGCGGCCGCGGTGTCGCCCGGCGCCGCCGACGAGGCCCCGCCGCTGGGCCGCACCTTTCGCCAGGGCCTGCTGACGAATGTGCTCAACCCGAAGGTCGCGCTGTTCTTCCTCGCCTTCCTGCCGCAGTTCATCGATGCCGCCGCGCCTGACAAGGCCTTCAGCTTCCTGGTGCTGGGCGCGTGGTTCGCGGCGCAGAGCGCGCTGTTCCTCGCCGTGCTCGTGGGCATCACCGGCCTGCTCCGGCAGCGTGCACGCTCTTCCATCTTCGGCTCCGCCTCGGCCGGCCGCTGGCTGCAGGGCCTGGGCGGCCTGCTCTTCCTGGGCCTGGCCGCACGGCTGGCCCGCACCGAGGCGCCCGTGCCCTGAGGGCGCAGCGCCGTTCAACACGCCGAAAGAGGCCCACCCATGCTGCTCTCCGACGACCACCGCGCCATCCAGGACGCCATCCGCACCTATGTCCAGGACCAGATCGCCCCGCACGCGGCGCGCTGGGACAAGGAGCACCACTTTCCCGCCGAGCAGCTCAAGGGCCTGGCCTCGCTGGGCTGCTACGGCGTGGCGGTGCCGACCGAGCACGACGGCGCCGGCCTCGACTACCTGGCGCTGGCCCTCATCCTCGAGGAGATCGCCGCGGGCGACGGCGGCACCTCCACCGTCATCAGCGTCAACAACTGTCCGGTCTGCTCGATCCTGATGGGCTTCGCCAGCGAGGCGCAGAAGCAGCAGTTCCTGAAGCCGCTGGCGCGCGGCGACATGCTCGGCGCCTTCTGTCTGACCGAGCCGCACGTCGGCTCGGAGGCCGGCGGCCTGAAGACCACCGCTGTGCGTGACGGCGATCACTATGTGCTCAACGGCGTCAAGCAGTTCATCACCAGCGGCAGGAACGGCGACGTCGCCATCGTCATGGCGGTGACCGACCGGAGTGCCGGCAAGAAGGGCATCAGCGCCTTCATCGTGCCGACCACCACGCCCGGCTACACGGTGGCGCGCCTCGAGGACAAGATGGGCCAGCGCAGCTCGGACACCGCGCAGATCCTGTTCGAGAACTGCCGCGTGCCGGCGGCCAACCGCATCGGCGACGAGGGCCAGGGCCTGAAGATCGCGCTGGCCGGGCTGGAGGGCGGGCGCATCGGCATCGCCTCGCAGTGCGTCGGCATGGCGCGCGCGGCCTTCGAGGCGGCGCTGCGCTACAGCAAGGAGCGCGTGGCCTTCGGCGTGCCGATCTTCGAGCACCAGGCGGTGCAGTTCCGCCTGGCCGAGATGGCGACGCAGATCGAGGCCGCGCGCCAGCTGATCTGGCACGCCGCCTCGATGAAGGACGCCGGCATCCCCTGCCTGAAGGAGGCCGCGATGGCCAAGCTCTTCGCCAGCGAGATGGCCGAGCGGGTCTGCTCGATGGCGATCCAGACCTTCGGCGGCTACGGCTATGTCAGCGACTTTCCCGTCGAGCGCATCTACCGCGACGTGCGCGTCTGCCAGATCTACGAGGGCACGAGCGACGTGCAGAAGATCCTGATCGGGCGCGCGCTGGCGGGCTGACGCGGCCCGGTCACGCCACGATCACGTCCCGATCACGCCGGCGTCATGCCCGCTGCCGACACTCGGCCGGGTGACGACGTCGCTGCCCCTGCCCGCCGCCCTGAGCGGCTTCCGACTGCTGATGTCGGCCCAGTTCGTGTCCGGACTGGCCGACAACGCGCTGCTGCTGGTGGCGATCGGCCGCCTCGCGGCCGAGGGCGGGCCGGTCTGGCTGCCGCCGCTGCTCAAGCTGGCGTTCACGCTGGCCTATGTGCTGCTGGCGCCCTTCGTCGGGCCGCTGGCCGACCGCGCGCCGAAGGCCGCGGTGATGAGCGCGGCCAATGCGCTCAAGGCCGGCGCCTGCGCCGCGATGGCGCTGGGCGTGCCGATGGGCCTGCTGCTGCTGCTGCCGATGCCGCACATCGACCACTGGCTGCCGGCACTGCCGCTGCTGGCCTGCGCCGGCCTGGTCGCCGGGCTGTTCGTCGTGCCGATGAACGCGCTGCTGCAGCACCGCGGCGCCGCGCTGCTCAGCGCCGGGCGCTCGATCGCGGTGCAGAACTTCAACGAGAACGCCAGCGTGCTGCTGATGCTGGCCGGCTACGCCTGGTTCAGTCGCCAGGACCTGCCGCTCGAGCTGCTGATCCGCGGCTTCGGTCTGGGCATCGCGCTGCTGATGGCGCTGATCGCGCTGCATCACCGCCACCACTACCGGCACCACCACCGGCAACCCCATCGCCACAAGGAGATCGCCTGATGAGGATCGTCATCGTCACCGACGCCTGGGAGCCGCAGGTCAACGGCGTGGTGCGCACGCTGAAGATGACCACGCACGAGCTCGGCCTGCTCGGCCACGAGGTGCACATCGTCTCGCCGCAGGGCTGGCCGAGCGTGCCCTGCCCGACCTATCCGGACATCCGCCTCGCCGCGGTGACGCCGCGCGGCATGGCGCGCCGGCTCGACGCGCTGCAGCCCGACTGCCTGCACATCGCCACCGAGGGCCCGCTGGGCTGGGCGGCGCGCGCGGTGGCGCGCCGGCGCGGCTGGCCCTTCACCACCGCCTATCACAGCCGCTTCCCCGAATACCTGCAGCTGCGCACCGGCCTGCCGGTGAACTGGAGCCACGCGCTGCTGCGCCGCTTCCACAGCAGCGGCGTGGCCACGCTGGTGCCCACGCCGCACATGGGCGAGGAGCTGCGCCGCCACGGCTACCGGCACCCGGTGCACTGGAGCCGCGGCGTCAACCTGGAGATGTTCAGCCCGCACGGGCCGGTGCTGGCGCGCCCGGCCGGCCACGGCCCGGTCTTCCTGTACGTGGGCCGGCTGGCGGTCGAGAAGAACATCGACGCCTTCCTGCGGCTGGCGCTGCCCGGCGAGAAATGGGTCGCCGGCGCCGGCCCCGAGGCCGCGCGGCTGCGCCGCACCTACGGCGACGGGGTGCGCTGGTTCGATGTGCTCTCCGGCCCGGACCTGGCGCAGCTCTACCGCAGCGCCGACGTGATGGTCTTCCCGAGCGAGACCGACACCTTCGGCCTGGTGCTGATCGAGTCGATGGCCTGCGGCACGCCGGTGGCGGCGCTGCCGGCGACCGGCCCGATCGATGTGGTCGGCACCAGCGGCGAGGGCGGCGTGATCGACACCGACCTGAAGGCGGCCTGCCTGGCCGCGCTGCGCTGCGACCGCACGCGCGTGCGCGCCTTCGCCGAGCGCTACACCTGGGCGGCGGCGACGCGCCAGTTCGAGCAGGCGCTCCGACCGATCCCGCGGCCGGCCGCGCTGATCGCGGCGACCTGAGCCCGGGGCCGGAGCCTGGGCAGCGCCGGGCCGGCTCGGGCTCAGGCCGGTTGCGGCAGCGCCGCCATCGGCGCGCGGCGCGCGCGCCGGTGCATCGCCTCGGCCCAGTCGTTGATGAAGCTGACCGCCCGCTTGACCTTGAGCTTCAGGTAGCGCGAGAGCGACCAGTAGGGCAGCCCCAGGCGCGCGCGGGCCGAGTTCAGCATCCGGTTGAGCCGCAGCGCCAGCTGGTAGAGGCCGTCGCCGACATGGGCCAGCCAGCGCGCGCACTGGATCACGCCGTCGAACAGGTCGCCGTGCATCACCCAGAGCCGGCGGCCGTCGGCGGTCTGGTGGATGCAGTCCTCCACCACCTCGATGCCGCCGAAGGCATGGCCGGCGTAGCGGCGCGCGAACTCGTCATGGTTGCCGGGCACGAAGATCACCCGGGTGCCCTTGCGCGCCTTGCGCAGCACCTTCTGCACCACGTCGTTGTGCGCCTGCGGCCAGAACCAGCGCCGCTGCAGCTGCCAGCCGTCGACGATGTCGCCGACGAGGTAGAGCGTCTCGCACTCGACCGCGCGCAGGAAGTCGAGCAGCGCCTCGGCCTGGCAGCCGGACGTGCCCAGGTGCACGTCGGAAATGAACACGGTGCGGACCGACAGCGTCTCCTGCGGGAAGGCACTGTCCGGCGCCGCGGCGGCGGGGGCGGTGATGGCGTTCATGGGGCCATCGTCGGCACCCGGGATGACCCCCCGGTGAAGCGCGGGTGACAGCGGCACGACGCGGTATCGGCACGACAAGCCCCTGTCATCGAGCCCCCGGACACTGACAGGCAGGACGCACGACGCCCACCCGAAGGAGCCCTCCGCGATGATGCCGAACCCCGCCGACACCCCTGACGCCGACGATCTGCGCGCCGCACGCCTGCTGCAGCAGGCCCTGGCCCGTCCAGGCGAGATTCTCGAGATCGAGCCCTCCAGCCCGCCGCAGCCCGTCCGGCCCTTCGTGCGCCAGGGCACCGGCCGGCTGTCGCCGGCGATGAAGACGGTGCTGCAGGCCCTGTCCGGTCATGCCGCGCCGCTGCGGCTGGCGCTGACCACCGCCGCCGAGGTCGACCCGGCGGTGTGGCAGACGCCGGCCGGCACGCCGGCGATGCTGCTGATCGAAGTGCCGGCGCTGCGCGACGGCCGCAGCGCCGAGCGCGCCCGCGACGACGAGGATCCGGACCTCACGCCCTGCCTGTGCATCGACGGCACCCGTCACCTGAGCGTGGCCGGCATCGCGCGCCATTTCTGGCGGCGCCGGCCCGAGGCCGATCCGGCCGACCCGGGGGTCGATCTGGTGCTGTGCAGCGATCGCCGGCTGGTGGCGATCGGCCGGCAGTCGCGGGTCTGGCTCTGCAGCTGAGGCCGCGGCGCGCAGCCGCCAGATGAAACCGCGTGAAACAAGAGCGGGCAAGCACAGGGGCAGGCACTGCGGCTACCATCGCGCCCCCCGGTGACAACCGGGCGACATCCGTCTAAAACAATGAATTCCTTAACGCTCGAGGAATGCCCATGACCCACAGGATCTTCCAGCGCACCGACCGGGGCCGTGCCGCCCTGCTCGAGGAGCATGAACTGCCCGCCGAGGCCCTGCGCCTGCTGATGCGCCTCAACGGCTACACCCCCCTGGACCAGCTGCTCGGCCCGGACGAAGGCCGGGCGCAGGCGCTGGCCGCCCTGACGCCGCTGCTGGAGGCGGGCCTGGCCGAGCCGGTCACGCCGAGCACATCGGCGCCGCGCCCCTCGGCCTGGAGCGACTGGTTCTCCGGCAAGCCGGTGGCGCTGCCGGCCTGATCCCGGCCTGATCCCGGCCTGATCCCGGACAAGCCCGACGCGGCAGCGCGCGCCCGGCGTCAGCGCCGCTGCCGATAATCGCGCCATGAACATCCTGATCATCGGCGCCGGCCGGGTCGGCACCAGCGTGGCAGAGCACCTGGTGTCGGAGCGCAACGACATCACCGTCATCGACACCGACCCGCAGCGGCTGCGCGAGCTGCAGGAGCGCCTGGACCTGCGCGGTGTCTGCGGCAACGCGATCCAGCCCTCGGTGCTGCGCGAGGCCGGCGCCGAGGACTGCGACCTGCTGGTGGCCTGCGCGCCGCAGGACGAGACCAACCTGACGGTCTGCAAGGTCGCGCACGACCTGTTCAACGTCACCACCTCCATCGCGCGGCTGCGCTCGCCCGAGTTCGTCGAGGGCGCGCCGCTGCTGGCGCGCGAGGGCGGCTTCGCGGTCGACCATGTGATCTGCCCGGAGCAGTCGGTCACCACCTACATCCGCAAGCTCGTCGAGTATCCGGAGGCGCTGCGTGTCATCGAGTTCGCGGGCGGCCGGGTCACGCTGGCGGGCGTGCGCGCCGGTGCCGGCAGCCGGCTGGTCGGCCACCGGCTCGACGAGATCCCGACGCTGGTGCCGAACCTGGACATGCGCGTCGTCGGCCTGTTCCGGCGCGACCAGCCGTTGAAGGCCGACGGCAGCACCCGCATCGAGGCCGGCGACGAGGCCTTCGTGCTGACCCGCACCGCCGCGGTCACCGAGGTGCTGTGCGCGCTGCGCGAGCGCGACCGGCCGGTGCGCCGCGTCATGATCGCCGGCGGCGGCAAGGTCGGCCTGCGCCTGGCGCGCGAGCTGCGCGGCCGCTGCGAGATCCGCCTGATCGAGCTCGACCGCCAGCGCTGCGAGTACCTTGCCGCCGAGCTGGGCTCGGAGGTGCTGGTGCTGCACGGCGACGCCACCGACGAGGAGCTGATGACCGACGCCAATGTCGGCGAGACCGATGTCTTCATCGCGCTGTCGAGCGACGACGAGGACAACATCCTGTCGGGCCTGCTGTCCAAGCGCCTGGGCGCGCGCCGCGCCATCGTGCTGATCAACCGCCGCGCCTACACCGAGCTGGTGCAGGGCACGCAGATCGACGTGGCGATCTCGCCGCAGCATGCGGTCATCGGCGAGCTGCTGGCCTATGTGCGCCGCGGCGATGTCGAGGCGGTGCACAGCATGCGCCAGGGCGCGGCCGAATCGCTGGAGATCATCGCGCGCGGCGACCGGCGCAGCTCCAAGGTGGTGAGCCGGCGCATCGAGCAGATCGACCTGCCCGAGGGCGTGCAGATCGGCGCGATCGTGCGCGGCGACGAGGTCATCATGGCCCACCACGACACCGTCATCCAGACCGACGACCATGTCATCGTCTTCCTGCCGAGCAAGCGCCAGGTGCGTGCGGTCGAGAAGCTGTTCCAGGTCGGCGCGACCTTCTTCTGACACCGGCCGGCCGATCCGATGCGCTACTACTACCCGGTCTTCAAGGTGCTCGGCGGCGTGCTGATGCTGTTCGGGCTGACGATGGCGGTGCCGCTGGGCTTCTCGCATTTCCTGCATGACGGCATCGAGGAGGGCTTCGCGCTGTCGATGGCGATCACGATGGCGATCGGCGCCGGCCTGTTCCTGCACTGCCGCCATCTCGACCGCGAACTGCAGCCGCATGACGGCTTCCTGCTGGCGACGCTGGTCTGGACGGTGCTGCCGGTCTTCGGCGCCATTCCGCTGCTGCTGCACATTCCCGGCCTGAGCCTCACCGATGCCTACTTCGAGGCCGTCTCCGGGCTGACGACAACCGGCGCCACCGTGCTGACCGGGCTGGAGAAGCTGCCGGTGTCGCTCAACATCTGGCGCTGCTTCATGGTGCTGATCGGTGGCATGGGCATCATCGTGCTGGCGGTGGCGATCCTGCCGCTGCTGGGCGTGGGCGGCAGCCAGGTCTTCAAGGCCGAGACACCCGGCCCCATGAAGGACGACAAGCTCACCCCGCGCATCGCCGAGACGGCGCGCGGGCTGTGGGCGGTCTATTTCGCCATCGCCACCGCCTGCCTGCTGGGCTATCGCTGGGCCGGCATGAGCTGGCCGGACGCCTTCATGCACATGTGCTCGACGATGGGTCTGGGCGGGCTGGCAGGCTATGACGCCAGCTTCGCCGCCTTCGACTCGCTGAAGGTGGAACTGGTGGCCATCGTGTTCATGCTGCTGGCCGGCGTGAACTTCGCGCTCTATTTCCGCATCTGGCAGCGCCGCTCGATGCGACCGCTGTGGCGCGATCTGGAAGCGCGGCTGTTCTTCGCGCTGATGGCCGCCAGCGTCACGGTGGTCACCGTCTTCCTGGTCGCGCACGGCGTCTATCCGGAGTGGACGACCGCGCTGCGCCACGCCGCATTCAACGTCATCTCGGTGGCGACGACCACCGGCTTCGCGACGGTCGACTACGCGCAGTGGCCGATCTTCGCGCCGATCCTGATGCTGTTCCTGTGCGGCTTCGCGACCTGCGCGGGCTCGACCGGCGGCGGCATCAAGCTCAGCCGCTCGCTCTTGCTGATGAAGCAGGTGCAGCGCGAGTTCACCCGGCTGCTGCACCCGCGCGCGGTGCGGCCGGTGACGCTGGGCGGCGCGGTGGTGGAGCCGCAGGTGCTGTTCTCGGTGCAGGCCTTCATGCTGGTCTACGGCGCGGTGCTGACCGCCGGCACGATGGCGCTGCTGCTGACCGGGCTGGACATCGTCAGCGCGTTCACGGCGGTGGTGGCCTGCGTCAACAACACCGGCCCCGGCCTGGGCCAGGTCGGCCCGGCCAACAACTACCAGGGGCTCACCGACGCGCAGACCTGGATCTGCACCGTGGTGATGCTGCTCGGGCGGTTGGAGCTGTTCGCGGTGCTGGTGCTGTTCACGCCGCAGTTCTGGAGACGATGACGATGACCGCCCCGCGCCACCCCAGCTTCGGCGAGGCCTTCCTCTACTGGCTGCGGCTCGGCTTCATCAGCTTCGGCGGCCCGGCCGGCCAGATCGCGCTGATGCATGCCGAGCTGGTCGAGCGCCGGCGCTGGATCAGCGAGGGCCGCTTCCTGCATGCGCTGAACTACTGCATGGTGCTGCCCGGCCCGGAGGCGCAGCAGCTCGCCATCTACCTCGGCTGGCTGCTGCACCGGACCTGGGGCGGCATCGTCGCCGGCACGCTGTTCGTGCTGCCCTCGCTGCTGATCCTGGCGGGGCTGACCTGGGTCTACCTGGCGTTCGGCGATGTGCCCGTCGTGAAGGGTCTCTTCGACGGGATCAAGCCGGCCGTGGTCGCCATCGTGGTCTTCGCGGCGTGGCGGATCGGCACGCGGGCGCTGAAGAACCGGGTGCTGCAGGCGATGGCGGCGCTGTCCTTCATCGCGCTGTTCGGCTTCGATGTGCCGTTCCCGGCGATCGTGCTGGCGGCCGGACTGATCGGCGCGCTCGGCGGGCGGATCGCGCCGCAGCATTTCCAGACCGGCGGCAGCCACGGCGCGGCCCAGGCCGGCCACGGCCCCGCGCTGATCGACGACGACACGCCCGCACCGCCGCACGCCCGGTTCCGCTGGGGCTACCTGCTCGTGCTGGTGGGCGTGGCGCTCGGGCTGTGGTTCGGGACGATGGCGCTGCTGCTCGGCCAGCCGGTGCTGCGCGACATGGGCGGCTTCTTCACGAAGGCGGCGCTGCTGACCTTCGGCGGCGCCTACGCGGTGCTGCCCTATGTCTACCAGGGCGGTGTCGAGACCTTCGGCTGGCTGAGCGGCCCGCAGATGATGGACGGCCTGGCGCTGGGCGAGACCACGCCGGGGCCGCTGATCATGGTGGTGGCCTTCGTCGGCTTCGTCGGCGCGTGGACGAAGGAAATCTTCGGGCCGGACGCGCTGGCACTGGCCGGTCTGGCCGGGGCCACGGTGGCGACCTTCTTCACCTTCCTGCCGAGCTTCGTCTTCATCCTGGCCGGTGCGCCGCTGGTCGAGTCCACCCGCGGCAAGCTGCAGTTCACCGCGCCACTGACCGGCATCACCGCCGCGGTGGTCGGCGTGATCCTGAACCTCGCGGTGTTCTTCGGCTGGCATGTGGTCTGGCCGCGGGCGACGGCCGCCGCGCCCTTCTCGGGCGGGGTCGAGGTGTTCTCGGCAGCGGTGGCGGTGGTGGCCTTCGTGGCGCTGTGGCGCTACCAGCAGGACATCGTGAAGGTGCTGGCGGTCTGCGCCGGGATGGGGTTGCTCAGGAGCCTGAGCCTGGTCTGAGCCGGCCGGCGCCACTCAGCTCGCCCAGCGAGCGACGCCCCATGCCACGCAGCCGGTACAGCAGCCGCCGCAGCCGCCCCGCCCAGATCGACGGCGCCGCGCCGAAGGCCGCGGCCACGGTGCCGGGCGGCACCGCGCGCGCATGGCGCACAAAATCCTGCCCGATCTCCGGGTCGTGATGCTGCTCGCCGCGCAGGAAACCGGCGCGCGCGTAGAACGCCAGCCCCTGCGGATTGCCGACATGGCACTGCAGCGCCAGCCGCGTCAGGCCCTGGCCGGCGGCCAGCGCCTCGCAGTGCGCCAGCAGCCGCGCGGCCACCCCGCCGCGGCGCGCCTCGGCCTGCACAGCGATCAGGTTCAGCCACAGCTCGCCGGCCGCCGGCCGGGGCTGCACATGAATGAAGCCGACCGGCCGCCCGCCCAGCTCGGCGACAAAGACACGGTGCGACTCGTGGCAGAGCCAGTGGCACAGCGCCGATTCGGCCACCAGGCCGGTGAAATGCTGCGCGACCAGCGCATGAATGAAGGCCCAGTCCTGCGGACCGGCCCCGCGGATCGACACCGGAGATGGATTCATGTCTGCTCTGTCGAGGCTCTGTGCTGCGGCGATGTGCCGCTGCTCTGCAGGAAACCGGCGGGAGGCCGGCACCCGTGAAACATCCGGTGACAATACGCCACTCAGGCTGAGCGTGCGCTGATCGAGGCCGCCAGCGCCTCGATCACCCCCTGACCCAGGCCCCGGGCCAGCTCCCTTTCGCAGGTCAGCACCGTGCCCAGGCCCTCGCCGCGCAGCAGCTCGGCCTCGTCCTCGCTGGCGGCGCGCAGCAGCACGCGGATGGCGGGATTGAGGGTGCGGGCGGTCTCGACCATGCGGCGCAGCGCCAGCGCGTCGCCCGCGGTGACCACCAGCATCGCCGCCTGGGCGACATGGGCCTGCACCAGCACCTCCGGCTCGGCCGCGTCGCCGCAGACCGCCGCCAGACCCTCGGCACGCAGACGGTCGACCCGCTCGCGGCCGAGGTCCACCACCACCAGCGGCACCTGGCGCTCCTGCAGCGTCTGCACCAGCGGCCGGCCGACCCGGCCGTGGCCGACGACGATGACCTGATCGCGCAGCAGCTTCTCGTCGGTCGAGATCGGCAGCGCCGACAGCGGCTCGATGCGCGCATCGAGGCGACGGGCCAGGGCGGAGCGCGCCAGCAGCCAGCGCTCGAAGGGCGCGATCAGGGAGAACAGCGCCGGATTGAGCGCGATCGACAGGATCGCGCCGGCCAGCACCAGGCTCTGCGCCTCGGCCGGCATCAGGCCGAGCGTCACGCCCAGTCCGGCCAGGATGAAGGAGAACTCGCCGATCTGCGCCAGGCTGGCGCCGACGGTCAGCGCAGTGCCCAGCGAGTAGCGCAGCATCAGCACCAGCGCCACCGCCGCGACCGTCTTGCCCACCAGGATGACCAGCACCACCGACAGCACCCGCAGCGGCTCGGTCCACAGGACCGCCGGATCGAACAGCATGCCCACCGAGACGAAGAACAGCACCGCGAAGGCATCGCGCAGCGGCAGCGTCTCGTCGGCGGCGCGGTGGCTGAACTCCGACTCGCGCATCATCATCCCGGCGAAGAAGGCGCCGAGCGCGAAGGACACATCGAAGAGCTTGGCCGCGCCGAAGGCCACCCCGATCGCGGTGGCGACCACGCCCAGCGTGAACAGCTCCTGCGAGCCGGTGCGCGCCACCCACCACAGCAGCCGCGGCAGCAGCCGCCGCCCGACCACCAGCATCAGCACGACGAAGGCCGCCACCTTGGCCAGCGTCAGGCCGATGGCGCTCCACAGCGCGGCGGATCCGCCGGCCGCGGCCGCCTCGGTCGTGCCGGAGGCCGGCGCGCCCAGCAGGCCCGAGAGCGCCGGCACCAGCACCAGCACCAGCACCAGCACCAGGTCCTCGACCACCAGCCAGCCCACCGCGATGCGGCCCTGCTCCGACTTCAGCAGCCCGCGCGCCTCCAGCGCACGCAGCAGCACCACGGTGCTGGCCACCGACAGGCACAGCCCGAAGACGATGGCCGCGCCACCGCTCCAGCCCCAGAGCATCGCCGCGCCAGCGCCCAGCAGCGTGGCCACGACGATCTGCACGATCGCGCCAGGCACCGCGATGCGGCGCACCGCCATCAGGTCATCGAGCGAGAAATGCAGCCCGACGCCGAACATCAGCAGCATCACGCCGATCTCGGCGAGCTGGCCGGCCAGGCCCACGTCGGCCACATAGCCCGGCGTGGCCGGACTGACCACCACGCCCGCCAGCAGATAGCCCACCAGCGGCGGCAGCCTGAGCTTCATCGCCAGCAGGCCGAGAATCAGGGCCAGCCCGAAGGCGGCGGCGATGGTGGCGATCAGGCTGACGTCATGGGGCATGGACGGCGCAACTCCCTCGGGTGATGTGTGATGGAACCGGGCGATGGATCCCGATTCTTCCCGACAGTTCAGCCCCAGCGTTCAGCCATCGGCGGGAGACCCCAGACGGCGGGCGCTCAACGGCCGGCCACCTGCGCCGCGATCGCCTCGCCCACCGCCACCGTGTCGGCCGTGCCGCCCAGGTCGGGCGTGCGCGGGCCGTCGCGCAGCACGGCCTCGATCGCGCCGACGATGGCGTCGTGCGCGGCGCGGCCGGCGCCAGTGCCCTCGGTCAGGAAGTCCAGCAGCATCGCCGCCGACCAGATCATCGCGATCGGGTTGGCGATGCCCCGGCCATAGATGTCCGGCGCCGAGCCGTGCACCGGCTCGAACAGGCTGGGGAAGCGCCGCTCCGGATTCAGGTTGGCCGAGGGCGCGATGCCGATCGTGCCGGTGCAGGCGGGCCCGAGGTCGCTGAGGATGTCGCCGAACAGGTTGGTCGCCACCACCACGTCGAAGCGCTGCGGCTGCAGCACGAAGCGCGCGGTCAGGATGTCGATGTGCTGCTTGTCCACGGCCACCTGGGGATAACTTGCGTGCATCGCGTCGGCGCGGCCGTCCCACCACGGCATGCTCAGCGCGATGCCGTTGCTCTTGGTCGCCACCGTCAGGTGCCGGCGCGGCCGGCGGGAGGCCAGCTCGAAGGCGTACTGCAGCACCCGGTCGGCGCCGAAGCGGCTGAAGACCGATTCCTGGATGACGATCTCGCGCTCGGTGCCGGCGAACATCGTGCCGCCGAGGTTGGTGTACTCGCCCTCGGTGTTCTCGCGCACGATCATCATGTCGATGTCGCCGGGCTTCCTGCCCGCCAGCGGGCAGGGCACGCCGTCGAACAGCCGCGCCGGGCGCAGGTTGATGTACTGGTCGAACTCGCGGCGGAACTTCAGCAGCGAGCCCCACAGCGAGACGTGGTCGGGCACCGTCGCCGGCCAGCCGACCGCGCCGAACAGGATCGCGTCCATGCCTTCGAGCTGCGCCTTCCAGTCGGCCGGCATCATCTCGCCATGCTCGACAAACCAGTCGCAGCTCGCCCACGGGAATTCGGTCGTCTCGATCGCCAGGCCGAAGCGCTCGGCCGCGGCACGCAGCACGCGCAGGCCCTCGGGCATCACCTCCTTGCCGATGCCGTCGCCGGCGATGACGGCGACGCGGAACGGGCGAGCGGCGAGGGAGGGTTGAGAAGACACGGAGGTCGGCAGGGTCGAGGACATCGGGACTCCAGGAACGGCAGGAAAACCGGCAGAAGAAGGAATGCCGCGATGCTAGGCCCGCACGGCCGGTTTCCAATGCCCCGGATCGTTGATCCATCGTGCACGATGCGTTGACAATCCGCTGGATGACGACCTCGCCCGCCACGCCCCATCCCGACGATCTGCGCCTGTTCCTGACCGTGGTGCGCCGCGGCGGCTTCTCGGCGGCTGCGACCGAGCTGGGGCTGTCGACCGCCGGCGTGAGCAAGCGGGTGCGGCTGCTGGAGGCGCAGCTGGGCGCGACGCTGCTGCACCGCACCACCCGGCGCATCGGCCTGACGCCGCAGGGCGAGCAGCTCTGCCTGCGCGCGCAGCCACTGCTCGACGCGATGGACGATCTGGTCGGCCAGGTCTCGGCGGTGCGCGCCGAGCCGCGCGGCGCGCTCAGGGTGTGCAGCAGCTTCGGCTTCGGGCGGCGCCATGTCGCGCCGGCGCTGGCGGCGCTGGCGCGGGCCTGTCCGCGGCTGACGGTGCGCTTCGAGGTGCTCGACCGGCTGGTCGACATCGCCGCCGAGGGCTACGACCTCGACATCCGCGTCGGCGACGAGATCGCGCCGCAGTGGGTGGCGCACCGGCTGGCGGCCAATCACCGGGTGCTGTGCGCCGCGCCCGACTACCTCGCGCGGCGCGAGCCCCCGCGCAGCCCGGCCGAGCTGGCCGGCCACGACTGCCTGGTGGTGCGCGAGCGCGACCATCCCTTCGGCGTCTGGCGGCTGCAGCACGCGCAGCAGGGCGAGCGCGAGCAGACGGTGCGCGTCACCGGCCCGCTGTCGACCAACCACGGCGAGATCGCGGTCGACTGGGCGCTGCAGGGCCACGGCATCGTGCTGCGCTCGCTGTGGGATGTGGCCGCACCGCTGGCCGAGGGCCGGCTGGTGCAGCTACTGCCCGACTGGCGCCAGAACGCCAGCATCTGGGCGGTGCATGCGGGCCGGGCCGACGAATCGGCCCGGCTGCGGGTGGCGCTCGACTTCCTGGCGGACTGGTTTGCGCGATCGGCTCAGCTGCGGATGTAGCTCTCGAGCTGGGCGATCATGAACTGCTGCTCGGAAATGATCTCCTTGACCAGGTCACCGATCGAGACCATGCCGACGACCTGACCGCCGTCGAGCACCGGCAGGTGGCGCAGGCGCTTGTCGGTCATCAGCGCCATGCACTCCTGCGTCGTGGTGGCCGGCCCGACATGCAGCACGTCGGGCGTCATCACCTCGGCCAGCCGGGTGTCGGCCGAGGAGCGGCCGCGCACCTCGATCTTCCGGGCGTAGTCGCGCTCGGTGAAGATGCCGACGATGCGATCGCCCTCGGCGACCAGCAGCGCACCGATGCGGTGCTCGGCCATCAGCTCGATGGCCTCGCGCACGGTAGCCTGCGGCGGCAGCGTGCGCACCGGCTGGTTGACGGGCTTGGACTTCAGGATCTGGGCGACGGTGCTCATGGCGACTCCTTGGCGGCGATCAGCGGATCGATGGCCCATCTTCGCGTAATCGCGGCGCCGGCGGGCTGATGGTCTTTCCGGATTCGAGCCCGGAAATGAAACTTCAGCCTCGGGCTGCCTTCGGAATTCAGGAAACGCGACACGGGCGCCGATCTCATGCAAGGATCGCGCCCCGCGGCCGTCCGAACCGCCTTTCGCTCCGACCTCCGAACCGCTCCTCCACCTGATTGCCCCCGATGGCCCAGTTTCCCCAGGGCTTGCGCCAGATCGAATCCCGCTGCAACGCCGGCGAGCGCCGCGTGCTCGACCAGCTGCGCCAGTGCCTCGACGACCAGCACATCGTCTGGCATGACCTGCCGGTCGGCGAGGCCGCGCGCCAGCCCGACTTCATCGTGCTCGGCCCCGGGCTGGGGCTGCTGCTGCTCGAGGTCAAGGACTGGAAGCTCGCGACGATCCGCCAGGCCACGCCCGACCGGGTCGAGCTGGCCACCGCCAGCGGCCCGGTGATGACCGCGCATCCGCTGCGCCAGGTGCGCGATCATGCGATGGCGCTGGCCGACCTGCTGCAGCGCGATCCAGCGCTGGTGCACGACGACGGCCCGCACCGCGGCCGGCTGGCGCTGCGCTACGGCTGGGGCGCGGTGATGTCGAACCTGCGCCGGGCCGAGGTCGCCGCCCTGCCCGGCTTCGACGCGGTCTTCCCGCCAGCGCGCACGCTGCTGCGCGACGACCTCGACGACAGCGTCGATCCGGAAACCTTCGTGCAGCGCCTCTCCGGCCTGTTCACCGTCGACCTGGCGCAGCGGCTGACGCCGGCGCAGCGCGAGCGCATCCGCTGGCACCTGTTTCCCGAGCTGCGGCTGGGCGAGCCGGCGCCCGCCCCCGCCGCGATGCCGCCCGAAACGCTGCCCGAGGTGCCCGACCTGCTGCAGGTGATGGACCTGCAGCAGGAGCAGGTCGCGCGCACGCTGGGCGACGGCCACCGGGTCATTCACGGCGTGGCCGGCTCGGGCAAGACGATGATCCTGGTGCACCGCGCTCGGCTGCTGGCGCGCGAGGCCGAGCCGGCACGCCCGGTGCTGGTGCTCTGCTACAACCGCGCGCTGGCCGACCGCATCGAGGCGCTGGTCGCCCCCGACGAGCCCTTGCGCGCACGGCTGCAGGTGCGCACCTTCCACGGCTGGTGCGCCGAGCTGGCGCGGCGTCACCGCATCGCGGTGCCCGCCCCACCCGAGGGCCAGGACGACGCGGACGCGCCGGCGCGGCTGGCGCAGGCGGTGATCGCCGCGGCCGATGCCGGCCGGGTGCCGCTGGGCGGCCACCATGCGGTGCTGATCGACGAAGCCCACGACTTCGAGGACGACTGGCTGCGCCTGGCCGCGGCGATGACCGATCCGGCCGCGCGCCGGCTGCTGGTGCTCTACGACGATGCGCAGTCGATCTACCAGCGTCTGCGCCGACGCTTCAGCTTCACCAGCGTCGGCATCCAGGCGCGCGGCCGCACCAGCGTGCTGCGGCTGAACTACCGCAACACCGCCGAGGTGCTCGGGCTGGCGCTGCGCTTCGCGCGCGGCCTGCTGCCCGAGCGCGGCCGCGACCGCGAGGCCGGCCGCGACGACGAGGACGACCGCGTCACCGGCGTGGCGCCGAGCAGCTCCGGCCGGCGCGGCCCGCGCCCGGTGCTGATCCGCGCCCGCAGCGCGCACGAGGAGGCAGAGCTGCTGGCCGCGCGCATCGCCGACGCGGTGGTCGCAGGCACGCCGCTCGGCGAGATCGCGGTGCTGTGCCGCACCCGGGCGCAGATGGCGCCGATCGCCGAGGCGCTGGCGCGGCGCGGCCTGCCGCTGCAGTCGATGGGCAGCGCCGGCTTCCAGCATTTCGACTGGAGCCAGGCCGGCATCCGGCTGGTCACGCTGCACAGCGCCAAGGGGCTGGAATTCGCCCATGTGCATGTCGCCGGCCTGCAGCGCCTGCCCTGGCGCGACGAGACGCTGGAAGACGCGGTGCGGCTGGTCTATGTCGCGATGACCCGCGCGACGCAGTCGCTGGTGCTGTCGTGCTGCGGCAGCTCGCCGGTGGTGGAGCGGCTGCAGGCGGCGCTGCAGGAGCAGGGACTAGAGTCTGCGCTCCAATGATTGCTGCAGTGCAGCAAAACCCTTGCACCCCGGACCGGGAGGTCTCTATACTGAAGCCATGCTGCAGTGCAGCAAAACTTCTTCAGTTCTCATCCTCGCGGAGCCCGACCATGTCCCTGACGCCCGAACAAATCGCCGCTGCCAACAAGGCCAACCTCGAAGCGCTGGTGTCGCTGACCCACAAGGCCTTCGAGAGCATCGAGAAGCTGGTCGAGCTGAACATGCAGGCCGCGCGCAACACGCTGGAAGAGAACGCCGCGCACGCCAAGGCGGTGCTGTCGGCCAAGGGCCCGCAGGAGCTGGCCGCGCTGCAGACCGAATACGTCAAGCCGGCCCAGGAAAAGGCGCTGGCCTATGGCCGCCAGGTCTATGACATCGCCGCCTCGACCCAGGCCGAAGTGAGCAAGCTGGCCGAAGCCCAGCTGGCCACCGCCAAGGAAAAGTTCACCGAGCTGGTCGACCAGGCCGCCGAGAAGGCCCCGAAGGGCAGCGAGAGCGCCGTCGCCGCCGTCAAGACCGCGATGGCCAATGCCGACGCCGCCTTCGAGAGCGTGCAGAAGGCCGCCCGCCAGGCCGTCTCGCTGGCCGAGACCAACCTCAAGACCCTGAGCGAGACCGCGGCCAAGGCCACCGGCCGCCGCTGATCGCGCTCCGTACCGCTTGTCTCCTCGGTACCTCCTCGGTACCGTTCAAGGCCCGACCCGACAACGGTCGGGCTTTTTTTCAAGGAGACACGCCGATGACCCCCACCTGGCAGGCCGCCCCCGGCCGCTACGAGACCATGCCCTACCGCCGCTGCGGCACCAGCGGCCTGAAGCTGCCGGCCCTGTCGCTCGGCCTGTGGCACAACTTCGGCGACACCACGCCGCTGAGCGTGCAGCGCGAGATGGCGACCACCGCCTTCGACCTCGGCATCACGCACTTCGATCTGGCCAACAACTACGGCCCGCCCTACGGCAGCGCCGAGATCAACTTCGGCCGCCTGCTGCGCGAGGACTTCAGGCCCTACCGCGACGAGCTGATCATCTCGACCAAAGCCGGCTGGGACATGTGGCCCGGCCCCTACGGCCAGGGCGGCGGCTCGCGCAAGTACGTGCTGGCCAGCCTGGACCAGAGCCTGAAGCGCCTGGGCCTCGACTACGTCGACATCTTCTACTCGCACCGTTTCGACAAGGACACGCCGCTGGCCGAGACCGCCGGCGCGCTGGCGCAGGCGGTGCGCGCGGGCAAGGCGCTGTACGTCGGCATCTCGTCGTACTCGCCGGGCAAGACGGCCGAGATGGCGGCGCTGCTCAAGGCCGAGGGCGTGCCGCTGCTGATCCACCAGCCCAGCTACAACCTGCTGAACCGCTGGATCGAGCGCAACCTGCTCGACACGCTGGCAGCCGAGGGCGCCGGCTGCATCGCCTTCACCGCGCTGGCGCAGGGGCTGCTGTCGGACAAGTACCTGAACGGCATTCCTGCCGACGCGCGCGTCAACCGCCCCGGCGGCGGCTCGCTGATGCGCGAGCACCTGAGCGAGGCCAACCTGGCGCGGGTGCGCGCGCTGCACGCGATCGCGCAGCGGCGCGGCCAGAGCCTGGCTCAGATGGCGCTGGCCTGGGTGCTGCGCGACCCGCGGGTGACGACCACGCTGATCGGCGCCAGCAGCGCCGCGCAGATCCGCGAGAACGTCGCCGCGCTGCAGAACCTGCACTTCAGCGCCGAGGAGCTGGCCGAGATCGACGCGCATGCCCAGGACGGCGGCGTCGACCTGTGGCGGGCGCCGAACACCGACTGGGCCTGAGCCCGCCTCAGTCCCCGCCCGGCACCGGCAGCGCCAGCCCGACCTTCAGCGGCTCGATGACCACCTGCGTGGTGATGCGGCCGATCTGCGGCACCTGCGCCATCCAGCGCGCGCAGAGCCGGTCGTAGGCCGGCATGTCGGCCACGCGCAGGATCACCACCAGATCGTCGTCGCCGGTGGTGCTGTAGGCCTGCTGCACCGCGGGCTCGGGCGCCAGGAGCGCGCGCAGCCGCGCCAGCGCCGCGTAGTGCTCGCGCTCGAAGCCGATGCCGGCGATCAGCGTCAGGCCTGCGCCCAGCGCGGCCGGATCGAGCAGCGCGACCTCGGCGCGGATCACGCCGCGCTCGCGCAGCCGCCGCAGCCGGCGCTGCACCGCCGAGGCCGACAGGCCGATCTCGGCGGCGATCGACTCGGCCGGGCGGTGGCAGTCGGACTGCACCCGCGCGAGGATGCGGCGGTCGAAGGCATCGAGCGCGTGGCCGGGCTCGGCGGCGGTGCTCAGGTCATCGGAATCGGACATGGAAACGCAGTCTAGCGGCGCCACAGCCCCGGCAGATGCGGCCGGCCGGCGCCCGAGCGCGGCGAGACTGGCGGGATGAACCCGCCCGTGCCCGCCGCCCCCGCCCTGCCCTCCGATGCGCTGCCGACGCTGGCGCTGCACGCCGGCCTGCAGATCGACGCCGCCACCGGCGCGATCGCGCCCGGCCTGTGCGCCTCGGTCAACCATCTGGTGAAGCCGGGCGAGGCCGCCTTCTCGGCCGAGGGCGTCGAGGATCTGGCGCAGCTGCCCTACATGTACGCGCGCTGGACCAACCCGACGGTGCGCCAGCTCGAGCAGCGCCTGGCCGCGCTGGAAGGCGGCGAGGACGCGCTGGCCACCGCCACCGGCGTGGCGGCGATCGCCGCAGTCTGGCTGTCGCTGCTGCGCGCGGGCGACCACCTGATCGTCAGCGACGTCTGCTACGCCGGGGCCCGCGAGCTGGCCTCGCGCATGCTGCCGGACTTCGGCATCGAGGTGAGCGCGGTCAACCTCGCCGACCCGGCGGCGCTGGAGGCCGCGCTGCGCCCCAACACCCGCTGGGTCCATGCCGAGACGCCCTGCAACCCGCTGCTGCGCCTGACCGACCTGCGCGCGCTGGCCGCGCGGGTGCATGCGCACGGCGCGCGGCTGTCGGTGGACTCGACGCTGGCCACGCCGGTGGTGAGCCAGCCGCTGGCGCTGGGCGCCGATCTGGTCGTGCACTCGCTGACCAAGTTCATCAACGGCCACGGCGACGCGCTCGGCGGCGCGGTGATCGGGCCGCGTGCGCTGATCTCGACACTGAGAGCGCGTGCCGGCGTGCACCTGGGCGCGGCGCTGTCGGCGCAGGCCGCCTGGCTGATCCTGCGCGGCATCGACACGCTGGACGTGCGGCTGCGCCGCGCCTGCGACAGCGCCGGGCGCCTCGCGCGCTGGCTGCAGACGCACCCCCAGGTGGAGGCGGTCGTCTGGCCGGGGCTGGAGAGCCACCCGCAGCACGCGCTGGCGCAGCGGCAGATGCCGCTGGGCGGCGCGGTGCTGACCTTCCGCACCGCGCGGCCGCAGGCGATGGCGCGCCAGCTCGCCGCGCGGCTGCGGCTGGTGCACTACGCCTTCTCGCTCGGCCACCAGCGCAGCCTGGTCGTGCTGCTCGACACCGCCGCGATGATGGAAAGCTCCTACGATCTGCACGGCGAGGCGCTGGCCGAGTACCGGCGCTGGGCCGGCGAGGGCAGCTTCCGCCTGAGTGTCGGCCTGGAGCACCCGGACGACCTGATCGCCGACCTCGACCAGGCGCTGAACACGCCCCTCGACACCGAATGAAGCCCACCATGACCTCGCCCCTCGACCCCATCGACCCGATCGATCCGATCGCCCAGTGGCTGGCCCGGCGCCCGCACCTGATCCTGGACGGCGCGCTCGCCACCGAGCTGGAGCGCCGCGGCGCCGACCTGCGCGACGCGCTGTGGTCGGCGCGGCTGCTGATCGAGCAGCCCGAGCTGATCCGCGCGGTCCACCTCGACTACTTCCGTGCCGGCGCCGATGTCGCCACCAGCGCCAGCTACCAGGCCACCTTCGAGGGCTTCGCCCGGCGCGGCCTGGACGCGGACGCCGCCGCCGCGCTGATGCGCCGCTCGGTCGAGCTGGCGCAGGAGGCACGCGCGCAGTGGCTGCAGGAGCGCCCGGCCAGCGATGCGCGTCCGACGCCGCTGGTGGCCGCCTCGGTCGGTCCCTACGGCGCGATGAAGGCCGACGGCTCGGAATACCGCGGCGACTACGGCCTGGACGAGGAGGCGCTGATGGCCTTCCACCGCCCGCGCCTGGAGGTGCTGAAGGCGGCCGGCGCCGACCTGATGGCCTGCGAGACCCTGCCCTGCCTGGCCGAGGCGCGTGCGCTGGCGCGGCTGATGGACGCGCTGGGCCTGCGCGGCTGGATCAGCTTCTCCTGCCGCGACGGCAAGCACACCAGCCAGGGCGAGCCGATCGGCGACTGCGCGGCGGCACTGGCGCCCTTCGCCTCGGTGGTGGCGATCGGCGTCAATTGCACCGCGCCGCAGCACATCGCGTCGCTGGTGCGTGCGATCCGCGCCCGCAGCGACCGGCCGGTGCTGGTCTACCCGAACGCGGGCGAGGTCTGGGACGCGCAGGCCAAGGTCTGGCGCGCCGGCCCCGAATGCGCGCACCGCGCCTTCGACGCACAGGCGATGGACTGGGCCGGCGCGGGCGCGCGGCTGATCGGCGGGTGCTGCCGCACCTCGCCGGCCGACATCGCCGCGCTGTGGCGGCGCTGGGAGCAGCAGGGCTGAGCGGCCCCGTCCGGTCGCTCAGCTGACCGGCAGGAAGCCCATCGGTGCATTCGCCGCGGTGACGAAGCGCGACAGGTTGGGCAGCACCGTCGTCAGGTCGGAGGCCGAGGCGCCGAACCAGCGCGCCAGCGTCGCCGCGTAGCGGTCGACCGGCGTGGTCGGCAGCAGCCGGCCCTGGCCGACATCCTCCGGCCCGCCCAGCGCCACCGTCGGCCACTGGCCGTAGAGCCGGTTGCCGTTGACCGCGCCGCCCATGACGAAATGGTGCCCGCCCCAGCCGTGGTCGGAGCCGCGGCCGTTGGACTGCAGGCCGCGGCCGAAGTCCGAGGCGGTGAAGGTGGTCACGTTCGAGGCCACGCCCAGCTCGACGGTGGCGTCATGGAAGGCGGCCATCGCGCTGGCCAGCTCGCCCAGGCGCAGCGCCTGGTTGTCCAGCAGGTTGTCGTGGAAGTCGTAGCCGCCCTGCGCGACGAAGAAGATCTGGCGCCGGTGGCCCAGGCCGCTGCGCGCGGCGATCAGCTGCGCGACCATGCGCAGCTGCGCAGCCAGGCCATTGGCCGGGAACACGGTCGACAGCGCCGGCACCGACGCCAGCGCCTCCTTGGCGCGCTGGCCGGTGGCGATCGAGCGCGCACCGATGGTGGTGTAGGCCTGCTCGAGCATGTGGCTGCGCGGCTCGGTCAGCAGCTTGTTCATCGCCGCGGCCATGGCCGGGTCATGGCGCCAGTGGCCGGGCGTCATCGTCTCGATCACCACCGGGCCCTGGGTGGTGACCTGGTACTGCACCACCGAGGCACCGGCCTGCATGATGTTGTTGCCGGCCAGGGACATGCACATCGACACGCCTGCGCCGGCGTTGTAGGCGCTGGTGGTCATGTCGGCGACCCGGCCGAGCCAGCCGGTCGTCGAGGCCCGGGTCGGCAGGCCGGTCTGCCAGGACGACTGCTGGTCGGAATGGGAGAACAGGCCCAGCGGCGTCTGGACCGTGCGGTTCTTGTACTGGGTCAGCGTCGTCGGCCAGGCCAGCGTGCCGACATTGGCGACGATGGCGCAGCGGCCCGCATCGAACAGCGGCCGGATCGGCGCCAGCGCCGGATTGAGGCCGAGCTGCGGCCCGGTGAAGCCGCTCAGCGACAGCGGCAGCAGCGTGGCCTGAGGCAGCGCGATCGCCGGCCGGGCGCTCAGGTAGCGCGAGTAGGCGCTCGACTCGACCGGCACGATGGTGTTGCTGTTGTCGTTGCCGCCGTGCAGGAAGATGCACACCAGCGCCTTGTGGTCGCCGGCGGTCTGCGCTGCGGCCGCGCCGATCGCGGCGAGGTTGGCGGCGAAGGGCGTGCCGGCCCAGGCCGTCGCCAGGGCCGTGCGGCGCAGGAAGTCGCGGCGGGCCAGATGCTTGTGGATGTAGCTCATGGGGAAGGGTCCTGTCCGTCGCGCGCTCAGCGCTGCACCACATACTCAGGCGAGGTCATCACCAGATAGACCGCCTTCCAGACCCGCAGCCGGCGGGCGTTGGGCAGCGTCACCGGCAGGGTGTTCATCACCTCGGTGATGGTCGCCTTGGTCGAGGCGCTCATCTGCCCGGCGGTCAGCTCCAGGTCGAGCAGGCTCAGCAGCGTCTCGGCGTTGTCGGCCACCGCCTCGTAGCGGCTGTAGCTCGGCAGGATCTTGCCGCCGAAGCCGCGCTCGGCCAGGTAGGACATGAAGTTGCTGTAGCCGGTCAGCGTCGTCTCGTGGGTGATCTGGAACTCCGGCGCCGTCAGGCCGGCGCCCAGGATCGGCCCCGGCGGCGCATAGTCGGGCCGGAAGAAGTTGAAGACGCTGGGCGAGCGCTGCGGGTTCTGGCCCAGGCTGGTCACCGGGTCTTCCAGATTCCAGATCGTCCAGACGCCGTCGTTCGGCCGGGCATTGAAGGCGCGCAGCCAGTGGCCGAAGCGCATCATCGGCTCGCGCAGCTTGCCGTAGCGGGCATCGGCCAGCATCGTGTCGCTGCGGGCCTCGGTGTCGAGCAGGATGGCGCGCAGCACCGCCGCCAGATCACCGCGCACGCCACGGCCGTTGTTGGCCCAGACCGCCGCGACCCGGGCCACATAGGCGCGGCTCGGATTGCTGGTGACGAAGCGCTTGATGAGCTGCTCGCTCATGAAGGGCGCGACGTTCGGATGGTTGGCCAGGGTGTCGAGCGCGATCTTCAGCGAGGTCGGCCCGTCGGTGCCGGCCGGGATCACCACCCCGTTGACGATCGCCTTGGCCGAGGTCGAGGTGATCGCCGGGTTGTTCATCATCGGCGCGTTCCAGGCCCGCACGCCGTTGAAGGTCCAGCCGGTGAAGACCTTGGCCATGCCCATGACCTCGGGAATGCCGTAGGTCGGGATCGGGTTGCCACTGGCGTCGAGCTGGCGCGAACCGTCCTGGTTGAGCTTCCACAGGCCGATGCTGAAGAGCTGCATCACCTCACGCGCATAGTTCTCGTCGGGCAGGCGGCCGGTGGCGGCGTCCTCCTTCTGATTGTTCATGTGCGACAGGTAGATGCCCATCGCCGGACTGAGCGACACCGCCTCGAGCAGCTGGCGGTAGTTGCCGAAGGCATGCCGGGCCAGCAGGTCGATGTAGGCGGCATGCGCGGCCGGCTGGGTGTCGATGCCGCTGTTGACCGCGCTGGTGACGAAGATCTCGGCCAGCGCGATGGTCATGCGCTGGCGCAGCTGGTCCTGGCCGGTGACCGCCTGCGACCAGAAGCTCTCCATGAAGGCGTTGATGTGCTCCGAGGTGCCCAGCGGGCCCTTCATCGCCACATAGTCGAAATGGCTGGGCGTGCTCAGCGGCCGGGCCAGCTGGTCGTCGATCCAGGCCGCCGGCGTCATCGTCGCGGCCCGGGCGATCTCGCTGGCGGTCGCGCCCCAGGTCGCCTGGTTCAGCAGCCGGGCAGCCTGCTTCTGCGCCGGCGTCAGCGGCGCCGGGTACGGCGTGGTCGGCGGAATCAGCACCGTCGAGGCGGTGGCGTAGCAGAACTTCTTCTTGCCGAAGGCCGGATCCTTGCCGAAGGCCGGGCTGGAGCAGGCCTGGCTGCCGGTGGCATAGCGGTAGAGCCACTTGCCCGGAATGCCGTAGGCGATGCGGCGGGTGCCCTCGAAATAGCAGGTGCCCCACTCGGCAGCGCAGGCGGCGCTGGTGTAGGGCACACCGTCGATCAGGAAGGTGGCCCCGGTCTGGGCGACGGCGGGTGCGCCCGCCAGCAGCAGCCCCCCCAGTGCAGTCGCCGCGCGGGCCGCGAGGCGGATCGGCAGACGCCCGGAGCGCCGCTGTCGTCGTTCTTCCACGATCTTCTCCAAATCCTGTTGCCGCGCGAACCCCCGTTCACGCCCGATGCTTTTGCATTTTCGGCAACAGTCCGTGACATATCAGTAACCGAGCGTCAGGCGGCTGGCGAGATGCCCCCCGCAAATCAGGTGCCGCACGGGAAGTCGTGCGATGCATCACGCCCGGACACCGGGGCCGGTGTTGTCCGGGCGGCACACCCGGTCGGGCAGAGCGGGCGGGATGCGCCTATCGTGGCGGCATGCTGATGCGCATCGTCTCGATCCTGTTCCCGCTCTTCGCGATCACCGCGCTGGGCTATCTCGTCGGCCGGCGCTACCGGCCCGACCTGGCCGAAGCCAACCGGCTCAACATGGAGGTCTTCACCCCGGCGCTGGTCTTCGCCGCGCTGGCCGGACGCGAGATCCGGCCGGCCGACGATCTGCCGCTGCTGGGCGCGACGCTGGCGGTGCTGGCCGGCAGCGGACTGGCGGGCTGGGCGGTGGCGCGCTGGCGCGGCATCGACCCGCGCACGCTGGTGCCGCCGATGATGTTCTGCAACAGCGGCAACCTCGGCCTGCCGCTGGCGGTGCTGGCCTTCGGCCCGGAGGCGCTGGCCCCGGCGGTGGTGATGTTCGCGGTGACCAATCTGGTGCACTTCTCCTTCGGCGTCTGGCTGCTGGACCACCACGCGCGGCTGGTCGACGCCTGGCGTTCGCCCTCGGTGCTGGCGGCCTTCGCGGGCGTGGCGGTCAGCCTGTCGGGCCTGGGCGTGTGGCCGCCGCTGATGACCGCGGTCCGCATGGTCGGCGACATCGCGGTGCCGCTGATGCTGCTGGCGCTGGGCGTGCGGATGGCGGAGTCGCGCATCGGCGCGATCGGCTTCGGGCTGAAGGGCGCGCTGCTGCGCCCGCTGGCCGGGACAGCCGCGGCCTGGATGGCGGCACACGCCTTCGGCCTGCCCAAGCGCGAGCAGGGCCTGCTGCTGATCTACGGCGCGCTGCCGCCGGCGGTGCTGAACTACATGTTCGCCGAGCGCTACGCTCAGGAGCCCGACCGGGTGGCGTCGATCGTGCTGATCGGCAACGCCATCGCGCCGCTGGTGCTGTCGGCCGCGCTGGCGGTGGCGCTGCGCTGAGCCGCCACGCACAGCGCGGCGCACAGCCAGGCGCTCCACAGCGTGTGGCTGGGATAGTGCGCGCCGCGCAGCGTCTGCGCCAGCCCGAACAGCACTCCGGCCAGCAGCGTGCCGGCCAGCCAGACCCGCGCCAGCCGCGGCCGGTGCGCGCGCAGCAGGAAATAGCCGCTCAGGAAGCAGAAGGCACCGGCCGCATGGCCGGACGGAAAGCAGTGGCCGGCGCCGCCATCGAACACGCCCCAGGCCCAGTGCGAGACATGCAGCACCGGCGTGGCGGCCTGAGCGCCGAACTCGGCCAGATCCCAGGGGCAGCTGGTGCGGCTGATGCGCTTGAGGCCCGGCACCAGCAGCGCCGCGGCCAGCGTGACCGCCAGCCAGCGGCAGCGCTCGGCGCGCGACGGGCCGGCCAGCAGCGGCCGCCAGGCATCGAAGGCCAGCAGCGCCAGCAGCATCCAGCCGAGCCAGCGACCGCCGTCATGCAGCAGCGAGCGGGTCCACCAGGCCTGGCGCAGCGGAAAGCCGCCGGCATCGCCCAGCAGGCGCATCACCGCCAGGTCCAGCCCGGAGGCATCCCAGGCCAGCACCGCCAGCAGCGCCGCCAGCAGGACAGGCAGGTCGCGCCGGTGCACGGCCGGGGATGCGGGCAGCGTCACGAGCGGCGGCATCCGGCCAGCAGGTCCAGCGCCGGCTCGTGCAGCGCGGTGCGCACGTCGAGCAGGCCCAGCAGCGTGTGGAACAGATGGTCATGCGCGGCCGGCTGCGCGGCGCGCCGGCGCAGGCAGTCGAGGTCGAGCCGCTCCTGGCGCGCCAGGCCGTCGGAGAACCACATCACCATCGGCACGCGCTTCTGCACCTCCGGCGCGATCGCCCAGGGCAGGCCGTGCAAAAAGAGATTCGACTCGCCCAGCGACTCGCCGTGGTCGGAGAGATAGATCATCGCGGTGTCGACCTGGGACGACTGCGCCTGCGCCTGCAGCCGTGCGATCAGCGTGACCAGCACATGGTCGGTGTAGAGCAGTGCGTTGTCGTAGGCATTGGCGATGGCGGTGCTGTCGCACTGGCGCAGGTCATCGCTCTGGCAGGCCGGCTGGAAGCGGGCGAAACGCTCGGGATAGCGGCGGAAATAGGACGGGCCGTGGTTGCCCAGCATGTGCAGCACGATGAGGCCGCTGCCCCTGGCGCTGGCCAGCCGCTCGTCCAGGCCGGCCAGCAGCGCCTCGTCGAGGCAGCGGCCCTCGGCGCACAGCCCTGGCGGGTCGAGACGCACCATCTCCTCGCTGGGCAGGCCGTCGCAGACACCCTTGCAGCCGGACTGGTTGTCGCGCCAGAGCACGTCGACGCCGGCCCGCGCGAGCACATGCAGCAGCGACTCGCTGCCGCGGATGCGGTCCTCGTCGTAGTCGCGCCGGCCCACCGGCGCGAACATGCACGGCACCGAGACCTCGGTGTTGGTGCCGCAGCTGGAAGTCTGCGGGAAGTTGATCAGGCCGGGCACGGCCGCCAGCTCCGGCGTGGTCTGGCGCGCATGGCCGTTCAGGCCCCAGTTGGCCGCGCGTGCGGTCTCGCCGACGACCAGCACCACCCGCATCGGCCGAGTGCGCGCGCTCATGCGCGGCCCCGGCGCGGCATCCAGCCCGATCGGCTGGCGCGGCCTGGCTGCGCCCTTGAGGTCGGCGGCGATGACGCTGCCGGCCGACCACAGCACGTTGGCCGGCGTGATCAGGTAGCGCAGCTCGCGCTGGTTGCGCATCATCGACGACAGCGGCCGGAACTCGATCATCACCGCCGCCACCAGCAGCACCAGCGCGCCGAGCAGCCACAGCGTGCGCGCCAGCGCCGCCTTCGCGAACGGGCGCCGGCGCAGCGGCAGCCACGCCAGCAGCGCGATCGGCAGCGCGGCCTGCAGCCCCAGGCGCAGCGCCAGCGCCGGCCCGATCAGCTCGCGCGCCTCTGCCGGATCGGTGCGCAGCGCGTTGCGCAGCATCGACGGATCGAGGTAGACGCCGAAGGTCCCGATGAAGTGGGAGCCGCCCGCGGCGACCAGGATCAGCAGCGCCGCCACCGGCTTGAGCAGCCGACCGTGGCAGAACAGGCCCAGCACCAGGAAGTTCAGCGCCAGCAGCGCCAGCGCCAGCGCCAGGCCGAAGCCCCAGGAGGACGGATCGCCGAGCGCGCGGCCGGTCAGCGCTTGGCGGAAGAAGGCGGAGTTGGCGCTGAGCAGCAAGAACACGCTGACGGCCAGCAGCAGCCCTTCCGACGACCACGATCGGCGCCAGGACGGCGGCAGCCGCACCGGGGCGGGAAGGGCGAAGAAGGCGGAAAGATTCATGCGGTCGACCCATCCAGGGCGCCCGATTGCGCCGAGCGCCGATGAAGCCAGGCTGAACCTGCGTGAAGGTGCAGCCGCCCGCCGGGACATCGCCCCGCAGCGGAGGCGGAAATGCTAGCGTCGCGCGTCATGAGACTGCTCCTTCTTGAAGACGACCCCATCCTCGGCGAAGGCCTGCGCGATTTCCTGCGGGTGGAAGGCCACGGCGTCGACTGGTTCCAGCGCCTCGGCGACGCGATGCTGATGGCCGGCGAGCCCTATGACGCGCTGCTGGTGGACTGGCAGCTGCCCGACGGCTCCGGCATCGACTGGGTGCGCACGCTGCGCCGGCGCGGCCTGAGCACGCCGATCCTGATGCTGACCGCACGCGACCGGCTCGGCGACCGCATCAACGGCCTGGACGCCGGCGCCGACGACTACCTGGTCAAGCCCTTCGAGCCGGAGGAAATGGCGGCCCGGCTGCGTGCGGTCTGCCGCCGCTCGGCCGGCAGCGCCAGCGACGTGCGGCGCATCGGCGCGGTCGAGATCGAGCTGAGCGGGCGCACCGCCCGGCTCGAGGGCCGGCGCGTCGAGCTGACCGCACGCGAATGGGCGGTGCTGGAGGCGCTGGTGCTGCGCGCCGGGCGCATCGTCTCGAAGACCGATCTGGACGCGCTGGTGCTGGGCAACGATGCCGAAGTGGTCAGCAATGCGCTGGAGGTGCACATCTCGGCGCTGCGGCGCAAGCTCGGCCGCGAGCTGATCGAGACGGTGCGCGGCATGGGCTACCGGCTCGCGACGACATGAGCCGCACCGCCGTCGCGGTGCAGTCGATCGGCGCCCGGCTGTCGTCGGCGCTGCTGTGGATCGCCGTCACCTGGGGCCTGCTGGCCGCGCTGGCGGTCTGGCTGGTGGTCGAGCACGAGGTCGACGAGCTGCTCGATGACGCGCTGATCGCCTCGGCCGGGCTGATCTCCGGCCTGCTGCCGGATGCGGCCACCCAGGACGCGGTGCTGCAGCAGGCCGCGGCCACCGTCTCGCTGGCGCCGGGCAGCAGCCGCTTCTCCTGGCAGGTGGTCGACCGGGGCGAGCATGTGGTGATCCGCTCCTCGCGGGCGCCGGCCGAGCCGCTGCTGCCGCGCCACCGCGAAGGCCTGAGCCATTCGCCCGAGGGCTGGCGGGTCTATGGCCTGGCGCTCGGCCGCGAGGGGCGCATTCTCTATGTCGCCCAGTCGCGCGAGGAGCGGCTGGAGGCGCTGGGCGATGTCACGCTGGGCACGCTGGTGGCGGCGCTGCTGGTCGGCGTCGGCGGTGCGACCGCGCTGCGCCGGCGCGCCCGGCGCGAGCTGCTGCCGCTCGACCAGCTCTCGGCCCAGGTGCAGCACCATGATCCGATGGACAGCGGCACCGCGCTGCCTCCGGCCGAGCGGGTGGAGCTGCAGCCGATCCGCGACGCGATCGACGAGCTGGGCCGACGCCTGGCGCAGCGCATCCGCCAGGAGCGCGCGGTGGTCGCGCATGCGGCCCATGCGCTGCGCACCCCGCTGGCCGGCATGGACGCGCAGCTGGCGGTGGCCCTGCGCGAATGCCCGCCGGAGGCGACCGGCACCCACCAGCGCCTGCAGCGCACCCGGGAGGCCGCCGCGCGGCTGTCGCGGGTGGTGACCGCGCTGCTGACGCTGTTCCGCTCCGGCGTGGACATCGAGCGCCGGCCGGTGGATGCGGCCGAGCTGCTGGCCGACATCCCGATGCCGGGCCTGCGGCTGGACTTTGCCGCGGCCTTCACGGCAGAGGGCCCGGCACGGGCCACGCCGCTGCCCGCCGATGCGGATCTGCTCACCGCCGCGCTGGCCAATCTGCTCGACAACGCGGTGCGCCACGGCGCGCGGCAGGTCAGCGTCGAGCCGGTCGACGGCGGTCTGCGCCTGGTCGACGACGGCCCCGGCATCGATCCGGTGCGGCTGCAGGCGCTGCAGCAGGCGCTCGACACCCAGGCCTACGAGGGCCGCACCGGCCTGGGCCTGATGCTGGCCGACCTGGTGGCGCGTGCGCACGGCGGTCGGCTGCGCCTGGGCCCCTCGCCCTACGGCAGCGGCCTGGCGGTGACGCTGACGCTCAGCGAGCCGGCGGATCAGCGCGACGACGGCGCCGTCGCGGCCGGCAGCGGGCCGAACTCGGCCGGCACCCAGCGGTAGGTCGCGCCCTCGCGGCCGACCCGGCCCAGGCCGGGAAAGGGCAGGTGCGCACCGGCGATCGACCAGCCCTGGCTGGCGGCCTGCTCGAACACCTGGCGGCGGGTGGCGATCGCCTGCGCCGGATCGGTGTCGAACTCGATGCTGACCGCGGGCCGCGCGAACTGCACCGCATGCGAGTGCACCAGATCGCCCCAGACCAGCAGCCGGCGGCCCTGCGACTCGAACAGGAAGGCGCTGTGGCCGGGCGTGTGGCCGTTCGTCGCCATCGCGGTGACGCCGGGCAGCAGCACCTCGCCCGGCTCGAAGGTCGACAGCCGGCCGGCCTCGCGATAGGGCGCCACCGCCTCGCTCGCCATCCTGAAGAAGCCCTGCATCTCCTTCGGTGCGCTGGCGGCGGTCTTCTCGTCGAGCCAGAAGCCGGCGTCGCGTGCGGCGACACGCACGGTGGCGTTCGGGAAGGCCGCGCGGCCCTGCGCATCACGCAGGCCGCAGAGGTGGTCGGCATGCATGTGGGTCAGCAGCACCGTGTCGACCTGCTCGGGCCGGTAGCCGGCGGCCTTCAGGTTGTCCTGGATGCGGCCCAGCGTCGGACCGAAGCAGGCGGCGGCACCGGCATCGACCAGCACCAGCTTCTGCCCGGTATGGATCAGGAAGGCATTGACCGCGGTCTGCACGCCCGGCGTGGTCTCCAGGAACATGCGTGCCAGCAGCGTCTGGATCTCGTCGGCGGCCAGCCCCTTGAGCAGCCCCGGCGCCAGCGGCACGACGCCATCGAACAGCGCGGTGACCTCGAAGTCGCCGAAGGCGGCGCGGTAGTAGCCCGGGACCTGGCTGCGCTGCTGCGCGGGCGCCGCCGCCTGCGCCTCGGCCAGCGGAGCCAGCGTCGCGCCCAGCGCGGCCAGCGGCAGCAGCGCGGCAGCCAGGGCGCGGCGCAGCGGGAATCTCGTCGTCTTCGTCGTCGTCTTCGGCATGATCGTCATCGGGATCTCTCCTGGGTTGGGCGCAACATCGATGTCGACAGCGTAGGCGGGCCGGCATGCGCGCGGCGCTCAGAGTCGTGCGCGAAACGCTCAGCAGGCCCCGTGCTCAGGCCGCCAGCGGCTCGGGCAGCGGCGCGCCCAGACCGATGCGCGAGGGCTCGACGCCGTAGCGCTCGCCGAAGCGGCGCACGAAGCTCGACACCGAGCGGTAGCCGACCCGCTGCGCCACCGTCTTGACCGGCAGCCGGGTGGTGTAGAGCAGCTGCAGCGCGCAGGCCAGCCGCGCCTCGACCAGCACCCGGCGCAGGCTGGTGCCCTCGTCGGCCAGGCGCCGGCGCAGCGTCGCGCCGCTCAGGCCGGTGGCGCGCTCGATGTCGTCGGAGCTCCAGTCCCGCGCCGGTCGCTCGGCCACCATCGCGTGAATGCGTGCAGCCAGCCGCAGCTCCACCGGCGCAAGCAGGCCGGCGTGGCCCAGCTCGCACAGCCGCAGCACCAGCCCGAGCAGCGCATGGTCGGCCTGCAGCGCGCGCCCCTGCTCGACCGCCAGCGCCCACTGCCGCCAGCCCTCGGTCAGCTCGGGATGCACCGTCAGCGCCAGCACCGCCACCTCGCCGGCCAGTCCGGGCACCGGCCGGTCCCAGAGCCGGCGGGCAGCGGCGCGCACCGACTCCGGCACGAACAGCCCGACCGCGACATATTCGCCCGTCAGCCTGTCCGGCCGGTGTTCCATGTCGACCCGCCGGGCCCCCGGCACCACCATCAGCTGGCCGGGACCGACGTCCTGCCACGGCGTCTCGTCGCGCAGGCGCTTGCTGCCGAGCAGCGGCAGCACCAGCACCGGCTGGCTCAGCTCGGCAGACTTGATCGCGTGCCCCTGCACCGCACGCAGGCAGCCACAGGGCGGACGCGTCTCGTCACGGCTCAGCGCCAGCAGTCGCGACAGCAGCAGATCGATCGGAGCGGCGGGAGCATTCATCGGCGGACCTCGGCAGATCCGCCCATGATGCCGCGAGCGGGCCCGGCGCGCCGCTCAGGCCGCGCGGCGCAGCGCCCGGCGGGCGCGGCCGCGGCGGGTGTGGCGGAACAGGTCCTTCGGATCATCGGCAGAGGGCACCAGCTCGATCGTCTCGCCCAGGCCGAGCGCCTCGGCGCGCTCGGCCACCAGCCGCAGCGTCGAGAAGTCCTCCAGCGCGAAGCCGACCGAATCGAAGACCGTCACCTGGTCCGCCCGCTGGCGGCCCTCGGCCTGTCCGGCCAGCACCCGCCAGAGATCCACGACGGGAAAGTCGGCCGGCAGCTGCTGGATGTCGCCCTCGATGCGGGTCTGCGGCTCGTATTCGACGAAGACGCGGGCGGCGCGCAGCACGTCGGCATGCAGCTCGGTCTTGCCGGGGCAGTCGCCGCCGACGGCGTTCAGGTGCATGCCGGGCTCGATCAGGTCCGGCGTCAGGATGGTGGCGCGGGTCTTGTCGGCGGTGATCGTCGTGACGATGTCGGCGCCGCGCACCGCCTCGCGGGTGCCTGCGGCGCGGCGCACCCGCAGGCCCGGTGCAGCCTGCGCGAGGTTGCGCATCAGCTTGTCGGTCGCGGCCGGGTCGACGTCGAAGGCGACGATCTCCTCGATGCCCAGATGGGCGTGAAAGGCCAGCGCCTGGAACTCGGCCTGCGCGCCGTTGCCGATCAGCGCCATGCGGCGCGCGTCGGGCCGGGCCAGCGCACGCGCCGCCATCAGCGAGGTCGCGGCGGTGCGCAGCGCGGTGGCCAGCGTCAGCTCCGACAGCAGCACCGGCCAGCCGGTGTCGACATCGGCCAGCACGCCGAAGGCCATCACGGTGTAGAGGCCGCGCCGGGTGTTGGCCGGGTGGCCGTTGACGTACTTGAAGGCGTAGCGCTGGCGGTCGGCCGCCGGCATCAGCTCGATCACGCCGACCTCGGAATGGCTGGCCACGCGGGCCGACTTGTCGAACTCGGGCCAGCGCACGAAGTCGGCCGCCAGCGCATCGGCCAGATCGCCGAGAAAGGTCTCGAGGCCGCATTCGGCCACCAGGTCGGCCATCGTGGCCACGTCGATGAAGCGGGTCATGGGGGACTCCCCTGCCGGAAAGATTGCGGGATGACGGGCATTCTTCCGGTGCCTGCGGCCAGAAAGAAGCCCACAGACCGATCGAAGCGATCGCAAAATCGAGCGTTTCGCTCACCCGATTGCGCAACATGAGCACACCCAGCCTGGACGAGACCGACCTGAAGCTGATCGCGCTGCTGCGCCGCGACGCCCGCACGCCGGTGGCGGCGCTGGCGCGCGCGCTGGGCGTGACCCGCGCGACGGTGCAGAACCGCATCGCGCGGCTGGAGCGCGAGGGCACGATCGTCGGCTACACCGTGCAGCTGCGCCCGGACGTCGAGCGCCATGCGATCCGCGCGGTGATGAGCATCGCGGTGGAGGGCAACCGCGCCGCCGAGGTTCGCCACGCGCTGACCGGCCACCCCAGCGTGGTGGCGCTGCACACCACCAACGGCCGCTGGGACCTGATCGCCGAGCTGCGCACCGACAGCCTGCAGGCCTTCGACCAGGTGCTCAACACGGTCCGGCTGCTCGACGGCATCTCGACGACCGAGACCAGCCTGCTGCTGGGGACCTACAAGTAGGCGTGCCGCGCCAGCTGCTCGGCCAGCAGCAGCGCCGCCACCGCGATCATCGCCACGCCCGACAGGCGACTGACCCGGCGTGCGGCCGCCGGTCGGGTGCGCAGCACCAGCCGCGAGGCCACCGCCACCAGCGAATAGACCACCGCGCAGTTGAGCATCTGCACCAGGCCCAGCGCGCCGATCTGCAGCTCCACCGCCCAGGGCGCCTGCGCGCGGGTGAACTGCGGCAGCAGCGCCAGCATCAGCAGCAGCGCCTTCGGATTCATGCCGCTGACCAGAAAGCCGCGCCGCACCCAGTCCCGCGGACGATCCGCCGCCCCCTGCCCCGCTTCGGGCACCGCCGGATGGCGGATGACCTGCGCGCCCAGCCACAGCAGATAGGCCGCGCCGGCCAGGCTCATCAGCGTCAGCAGCTCCGGGTGCCGGGTCACCAGCGCGCCGACCCCGGCCGCCACCACCAGCGTGATCGCCAGATAGCCCAGCAGCATGCCGGCGATCGCCGGCGCGATGGCCCGCTCGCGCAGACCGGCGGCGATCGCGTACGCCCAGTCGGCGCCGGGCACCAGCACCAGCGAGATCGACACGGCCCAGAACGCGAGCAGCAGAGCGGCAGACATCGTGGCTTTTCCTTTCATCCTTGCCAGGGATCGTAGGAATTCCGGCCGGGAAAGTGCTGCCGATCTTTCCCGCCACGACGCGCATCCTGAGTAGAATTTTCCGCATGGACGCGATTGACCGGAAGATTCTTGCCGAGCTGCAGCAGGACGGGCGCATTTCTGTCACCGACCTGGCGCAGAAGGTGGGCCTGAGCCTGTCGCCCTGCCACCGCCGGCTGCGCGCGCTGGAGGCCGGCGGCGTGATCACCGGCTATGCGCCGAAGATCGACGCGGCGGCGGTCGGGCTGCAGTTCTCGGCGATCGTCTTCGTCTCGCTGCGCGACACCAGCGGCGAGAGCGTGCAGGCCTTCGAGGAGGCGGTGCTGGGCGTGCAGGCGGTGATCCGCGCCGAGCGCCTGTTCGGCGACCCGGACTTCATGCTCCATGTCGTGACCCGCGACCTCGGCGCCTTCCAGCTGCTGTACGACCGCGAGCTCTCCAGGCTGCCGGGCGTGCTGCGCCTGTCGTCCACCCTGGTGATGAAGAGCATCGTCGCGGACCGGCCGCTGCCGCTGTGAGCGGCTGACACGGCCGCTTCACCGCGCTGTCACCCCCGCTTTACAGAATCTCCGTCGACATCGACACGCACGGAGACCCCTCATGCGCATCCGCATCCGGATCCTGGTGGCCGCGGCCACGCTCTCGCTGCTGCAGGCCTGCGGCGGCGGCGACGACGACGCCACCCCGGCGCCCGCCGCCGCGCCCTACAAGACCCTGAGCGGCGCGGCCCCGCTGGTCATCGGCCACCGCGGCGCCAGCGGCGAGCTGCCCGAGCACACGCTGGCGGCCTACGAGCGCGCGATCGCGCGCGGCGCCGACTTCATCGAGCCCGACCTGGTGCTGACCAAGGACGGGGTGATGATTGCCCGCCACGAGCCGATGCTCGACGACACCACCGACGTCGCGACCAAGTTCGACGCCAGCCGCAAGACCACGAAGCTGGTCGACGGCGTCTCGACCACCGCCTACTTCGCCAGCGACTTCACGCTGGCCGAGATCAGGACGCTGCGCGCGAAGCAGTCGCGCTCGACCCGCTCCAGCGCCTTCGACGGCCTGTACGAGATCCCGACGCTGGCCGAGGTGATCGCGCTGGCGCAGACCGAAGGCGCCAAGGTCGGCCGCAGCGTCGGCATCTATCCGGAGATCAAGCACTCGACCTTCCACAAGGGCCTGTTCGGCGCCAATGTCTTCGAGGACAAGCTGCTCGCCACGCTGCACCCGATCTACGGCAACAGCGCGAGCGCGCCGGTCTTCATCCAGTCCTTCGAGGTCTCGAACCTGCAGTACCTGCGCACGAAGACGAAGATCCGCCTGGTGCAGCTGATCGACGCCGACGATGTCAAGGACGACGGCTCGATGTCGCTGGTGGCGCCCTACCGCCAGCCCTACGACTTCGTGGTGTCGGGCGACACCCGCCAGTTCTCCGACCTGCTGACCAGCTCGGGCCTGGACTTCGTCAAGACCTACGCCGACGCGATCGGCCCGTGGAAGCCCTATCTGGTCAAGACGGTCAACGATCAGGTCGACCGCAATGGCGACGGCAAGATCACGATCAACGACCGCCGCGTCGACGGCAGCACCGGCGTGATCGAGATGGCGCACGCCAAGGGCCTGATGGTGCACACCTGGACCTTCCGCGACGACGCCAGCGGCTACGGCTTCGCCGATCCGAAGGCCGAGATGCAGTACTACATGAAGCTCGGCGTCGACGGCGTCTTCACCGATTTTCCCGCCACTGGCGTGGCGGCGCTGAAGGGGCTCTGAGTCCGCCCCAGGTCGCCCCGCGGCCTGGAACCTTCAGGCGGCCCGCAGCGCCGGCACGGCCTGCTGCTGGCGCGCCTGGCCCAGGCGCCCGAGCCGCTCGGTCACGCCGAGCACCTGGCCCGGCATCACGGCGGGAATGGCGATGTCCATCAGCGCCAGCAGGGTCGGCGCCACGTCCAGGTTGCTGCAGTCAGGGAGGCGCTGGCCGGCGGCGACGCCGCGGCCGAAGAAGGCCAGCAGACCGTCCGGATGGTGCATGCCCTGCTTGACCGTCGGCGCGTCCACCGCCATCAGCTCGGTGATCGGGAAGCCTTCGGCGCGGTCGCCCGGCGCGCCGGGAAAACGGTAGCGCCAGCGGCCGCCGGCCTGCGTCAGCCCGAGCGGAGTCAGGGTCAGGATGGCCTCGGTTTCCTGCACGACGAAGGCCGCCTCGCGCTGGCCATCGCCATTGCCATTGCCCTCGCACTCGCGCCAGGCGTTCTCGAACAGCGCCTTGATCGCGGCGCGGCGCGCCGGATCGGCGACGCGCAGGTTCCACTGCGGCACCATGGTGGGCACCACCTCCGAGATGCCGTCGCGGCCCACCACCGCCAGCAGCCGCTCGATGTCGCGCACCCGCACGATCACCTTGCCCTCGCGGTAGCGCTCGCTGATGTAGGGCTGCTGGCCCATGCTGGAGGCCACCACCAGCACGGTGTCGTCGTCGATCGCCGCCATCGCCCGGCCGATCAGCTCGTCGCACAGCCGGTAGCCCTCGGGCACCGCCTGGCCGTAGCCGCGCCGCTCCTCGGGCGAGGACTTGACCGGGAAGACGCCGTCATCCCAGGCACGCCAGTAGTGGTGCATGAAGTGCGCGGCATGGTTGCTGTGCCATGTGGCGAAGTCGGGACGCTCCCGGCGGTACAGCGCCGAGAAGATGTCCCAGTTCAGCCGCGGCTGCAGCAGCACCCGCCGCCAGCGCTCGGCGCTGCCCAGGCGCTCGCCGACCAGCTGCCGGGCCACATGCGCCATCGTCGACAGGCTCAGCCCCATGCGCAGCAGCGCCAGGCCGGTGGCGGCGTTCTCGGCCAGCGTCGGCGCGCGGGTGGTGCGGTTGTGGACCTGGGTGTAGCGGCGGTTGATCGCCTGCACCGGCTCGAGCCGCGAGGGCCAGGTCGCGTCGCTCGGCGCAAACGGTCCGGGCACGACAAAGCCGTCGAGCGGCGGCGGCGGGTAGGAGCTGATGCTGCCGAACACGCCGACCCGACGGCCGGCCTCGGCAGCGTGATGCCACAGCCGCGGCGCCGCGATCGAATCGGAGGACTGCTCCAGCACCGAGGCGCCATGCACCGCCGGCGGCACGCCGGTGTGCAGCGTGACCCAGGTGATCCAGGGATCGAGCAGCGGCGGGCGCTCCACCGCCGACTGCACCGCCCAGGCGCCCTGCTGGCGCAGCCGGCGGAAGTTCGGCAGGAAGTCCTCGCCTCGCTGCTCGATCAGCCGGTCGACCACGCGCCAGTTGATCTCGTTGAGCTCGACCAGCAGCACCTTGTGCCTGACATCCATCTGCATGTGCATGCGTCCCCCTGGTGGGCGCATTGAAGCCAGCAGAAGGAAATCTTCAAAGTACCGGATGTATCAGGGCGTTTTTTTCCATCTCTCCAGCAGGTCCAGAAACCACCCGCTCATTCGCGGGATGGCAACAAGGCCTGATTCAGGCGTGATCCGCCCGAGGGCCGGCCGGACACGGATTTCATCCGTCTGACAGCGCCCGATCTGAACCTTTTCCGATGACAAGCGGAGCGACCCTGCCCTGCGGGCCCGGACACGGTGAAACAAATTGACACGAAGCGGCTGGCCGGCTGAAAAAGAGGCTCGCCTGATGAGCCACCCAGTCCGGATCGTCCAGCGGCAGATCATGCCCAGCCTGTGCATGCTCGAGCAGCGGCACCTGCCAGGTGCGGGCCAGCCGGCGGCTGCAGGCGGGATCGACCAGCCGGTCGCCCGCGCCGGCCAGCAGCAGCAGCGGCACAGGCGGCGCCTGCTCTGGCGCATGAAAGCGCGCCGCGGCCAGCAGCTGGCGCAGCACATTGCTGTGGCGCACCGGCCAGGCCTGCTGCCAGCCGACCCAGTCGTCCAGCAGCGCTTTCACCCCGGGCGAGTCGGCCGCGATGCGGCTGGTCAGCGCCAGGATGGCCGCTTCGCGCTCGGGCAGGGACATCAGGCCGAGCTGGCTGCGCAGCAGCACCGGCCAGGCGCGCGGCCGCAGGCGCTGCCAGAAGGGATTGAGCGGCCGCACACTGGTGTTGATCAGCACCATGCCGGCCAGCTCGCCGGGATGGCGCTGTGCCCAGGCGATGGCCACCATCGCGCCCAGCGACATCGCCAGCAGATGCAGCGGTCGACCGCCCAGGCCTGCCGCGCCCAGCTGCGCGCGGACCTGCTCGCGCAGCGGCTCGACCATGTCCTCGACCCGGCTGGCGCAGGTCTGCAGATGCGCGCGGCCGTTGCCCGGCAGATCGGGCTTCAGCAGCAGAGGCCGCTCGCCCGACCAGGCCCGCGACAGCCGCGCCGGGAAATCGCCCCAGTGGCGCGCATCGCGGCCCAGCCCGCGCAGCAGCACGCAGACCGGCGCCGTGCCTGATACCGCCACCGACGCACCCGCCGAAACCCGCTCAGGCCAGCGTGACGCCATCTCGCTCAGATCCATCATCGATCGCCTCATGATCGGGATTCACGTTCGGGATTCATGCTCGGGATACCAGTGGGCCAGCGCCGCGCGGCGACAGCGTTCGCGCTCGGCGCCCTGCGGCAGCCACAGCGCATGGCCGCTGGCCGCCCGGGTCAGGAAATCCAGCCAGCCGATGTGGCGGCGCAGCACGCGCTGCTGCCGGTGCGCGATCAGCGGGTTGAACAGGCCGTCGCGCGAGAAGAGCTGGCGCGGGTTCTTGCGCACCCACAGCCAGGAGCCCATCTCCAGCGTCAGCGACAGGAAGACCGCGCGGGCGTCGCGCGCCTGCGCGCCCAGGCTCAGGTGATCCCACAGGTCGCCGTGCGCGAGGTAGAGCCGGCTCTGCGGCTCGAAGACATAGGGGTGATGCACCTGGCTGGCATCGAGCAGCGCCTTCAGCGCATGCAGCTCCGGCAGCCACCCGATCGGCTCGCGGCGGCAGGCGTACGGAAACCAGATCCGGTCATGCAGCCCGAAGCCGGAATGGCAGTCCACCGCCAGGCTGAAGGGCCGGCCGAGCAGTTCCTGCTCGACCACATCGCACAGCGCCTGGCTCTCGGCCTGCATCGGCGCACCGGCCGGGCCGCGGTACCAGGGCAGGGCCGCACTCAGGCGCTGGCCGCCGACCAGGAAGGGCACCCGGCCGACGGCATCCTGCGGCGCATTGCGCATCAGGTCGACGCCCTGCGGATTGGCGCGCGTGCCCAGCCACAGCCCGCCCGGATTGACCAGCGGCATGAAGACCAGCCTGAGCGACTCGAGCTGGCGCTGCTGCACCCGGTCCCAGGGCAGGCGGCTGACCAGCGTGCGCAGATAGGCCAGCACCACCTCGGCGCCGATGCGCTCCAGGCCGTGCACGCCGCCGAACAGGCCGACCGCCGGCGCCTGCGGATCCTCGCTGCCCATCGTCACCACCGGCACCGGCAAACGGCGGCCCGCCACCTCGACCTCGCAGGCGGTGCGCACCCGAACCCAGGGGCCGGCCTCGGCAATCAGCCGCTCCAGCTCGACCAGCGCAGCCAGCTCCAGCCGCGCTGCCTGCCGATGGACCTGATCTGCTGCCGTCACTCCGCCCTTTCCGTGCTGCTCGTTCGTGCAGCTTCTTCTGTCGTCTTCGGGTCGGACAGGCTAGCAACCGGAAATGACAGAACCGCGACAGCTCGAACACGTCACGGCGCTGACACCGGCGCCCGCCACGATCGCGCCTTTCCCCACCCGCCCAGGAGCCCGCCATGACCCGCGCCCGCCTGCCTCTCACGATGCGCGTGCTGACCCATCCGCTGCTGATCCTCGGCGCAGCGGCGCTGGCCGGCGCCGTGGAGATCTTCGCCCTGTGGAAATGTCGCCGCCAGCGCCAGCGCTGAGCTGTGGACAAGTCGAAAAATGCAGCAGGCTGCGCGGCCGTTCTTGCGATCGAGTCCTGTGGACAAGTCTGTGCATAACTCTGATGATCGTGTGCACAAGCATGATATTTCCTGTGGACAAGTTGATCTCCTGAATCGAGCCATCAGATTTTTTATCCAATTGAATCAATGACTTGCCATCAAGTCCCCGGTTTTTCTGGACAAGTCTGTGCATGACCTGAAGAGAAGCTGTGCACAGCTTCGATGATCTGACGGCTTCTGGCTCACCTCCTTGTGATGACCTGTGGATAAATCTGTGGACAAGATTGTGGAGAACTGAGCCTCGCCGCTGATCTTCATGCGCAGAACGCCGCACGGCGGCCCGCTGACGACAGGCCGCCGTGCTGTGGATAAGATGCCGTCGCCCCCCTGGCTTTCCGACTTTTCGATCAGGAGCGACGACATGGCGACCCCTCTGCCTTCCCTGTTCTGGACCGCGCTGGATACCCCGCTCGGCACGATGATCCTGGCGGCCCGCGGCCGGGACGAGCGGGCTGCACTGGCCGGCGCCTGGTTCGTCGGCCAGCGCCATTTCGACGGACCGCAGGCCGACTGGCAGCGCGACGATCATCACCCGCTGCTGCGCGAGGCGGCCACCCAGCTGCACGACTGGCACGCCGGCCGGCGAATCGACTTCGACCTGCCGCTGGCGCCCGAAGGCAGTGCCTTCCAGCAGAGCATCTGGCAGGCCCTGAGCCGCATTCCACATGGCCGCACCTGCAGCTACGGCGAGCTGGCCGCCGCGGTCGGACGCCCGGGTGCAGCCCGGGCGGTGGGGGCGGCCACCGGACGCAATCCGCTGTCCATCCTGGTGCCCTGCCACCGGCTGGTCGGGCGTGACGGCGCCTTGACCGGCTATGCCGGCGGCCTCGAGCGCAAGCGCCAGCTGCTCGCCTTCGAGGCCGCCACAGAGCGCTGATTCCTCCTCGGAGCCCCATGGGGACGATTGATCAATAATTCAGCCATTTTCTTGATTCCTGTTCTGGCTTCAACCCCAGGAAAAATGGCTCTGAACGATCGTCTGGCAGCGCTCCTGCCCTGTTTTCCGCTGCGCGCCGGGCCGCTGTCCGCCCTGGATCTGACCCAAGGGTCGCGGGTGCTGGCCGATTCGGGCCGTCTGCATCTGCTGCTGCGCGGTCCGGTGCAGATCGAGGGCGATGGCGAGGATGCCGAGCGCCTGCCGCGCGAGCAGTGGCTGCAGCCGGTGCTGGTCTGGCTGCCGGCCCCCGCCCGCCATCGGCTGATGCCGATGAGCGACCAGCCGATGCAGGCCTTCGATGTGCCTGTGGATTTCGGCGAATCCGGGCTGAATCCGCTGCTCGACGCACTGCCGCACCGGCTGGTGCTGGCGCGGCGCGATCTGCCGGCCGCGATGGGCGCCACGCTGGCCCTCATCGTCGAAGAGGTCGAAGGCCAGGGCTGCGCGCACGCGCCCATGCTGTCGCGGCTGGTGGAGGTGCTGCTGCTGCAATGGCTGCGCCATCAGCTCGACCGGATGCGCGGCGGCAGCGGCAGCCTGCTGGCCGGCCTGAGCGATCCTGCGCTGCGCCCGGTGCTCGATGCGATCCACCGCCAGCCGGAGCATGCCTGGTCCCTGGCGGAACTGGCCCGGCTGGGCGGCCTGTCGCGCACCGCGCTGGCCGAGCGCTTTGCCCGCGTCGTCGGCCAGCCGCCGGGCGACTATCTGCTGGACTGGCGCCTGCGCCGCGCCCGGCTGCTGTTGCGCGAGGGCCTGGGCGTGGCCGAAGTGGCCACGGCCGTCGGCTATGGCTCGGCCGCGGCACTGACCCGCATCTTCAGCCAGCGCCTGGGGCAGGCTCCGGCGCGCTGGCGGCAGGAGCAGACCGTCCGCTCCAGGGTGTCAGCACAGTGACGCGCAACGACTGAGATCGCGCCTCACGCGCGCTCACATCCCGGCCTTCGCGCTCGGCCGGGCGGCGACGCGGTCCCGCCAGGCCTGAAGGTTGGGCAGACCCTGCTCGCCGGGCTGCCAGCGCATCAGCCCGCGCACGAACTCGATCGCGCAGAAGGCGGTGATGTCGGCGATGCTGAAACGATCGCCGGCCCACCACGGGCGCGTCGCCAGTTCGGCATCGAAGACCTGGGCGAACTCGCGCAGCTTGCCGGCCTGCGCCGTAGCGAAGTCCGGAAACTGCGGCTGCTCCAGCGGCGCCAGGCCCGGATGGCCGTGGCGGATCCAGTTCGCGATCGGCAGCAGCAGGTGGAACTCGGCGCGGCGGTCGTGCATCTCGATGAAGGCCCGCTCGTCGACATCCGAGCCCATCAGGTTCGGCTCGGGGTGATGGCCCTCGATCCAGGCACAGATCGCGCGGGTCTCGCCAAGACAGCGGCCGTCGTCGAGCTCCAGCACCGGCACCCGGCCGAAGGGGCTGCGCGCCAGCAGCTCGCCCGAGCGGTTGGCAACGCCATCCAGCGCGACCTCGACCGTCTCGATCTCCAGGCCCTTCTCGGCCAGGAACATGTGAACGCGGCGCGGGTTGGGCGCGCGGCGGGTGGTGTGCAGTCTCATCGCGGGTCTCCTCGGTTCGGAACTCACAAGCATGAGGGCGACCTCAGCCCGCGTCAGTCCGCTGCGCGACGCCCCGGCAGCTCATGAGCCGGGTCCGGGTCCGTCTGCGGACAGGTCTGATCCTCCAGATGCCCGAGCCAGCGCAGCGCCTGCTCGCGGCTGCTGCCGCACATGTCCTCGTCCGGCTGCAGGCCGCCGCAGACCGCCGGGCGCTCCGGTCGGCCGAAGAGGCGGCAGCGCAGTTCCTCGTCGAGCTGCACGCAGGGCACGCCCGCCGGCTTGCCGTCCGGCATGCCGGGAATCGGGCTGGAGATCGAGGGCGCGATGCAGCAGGCGGCGCAGCGAGGACGACATTGCATGGTGACCTGATCGTGCCACACTGCGGCCTCCCCTTCAGCGAGGCCCTTCACGTGAAATTGCCCCAGTACAACCCTGCCGTCGACAATCCGCCGCTGACCGAGCAGGAGATGGACGAGCTCGACGAGCTGCTGTCCTTCATCGAGGCCGAGGATGCGGTCGCCGACATGGAAAGCCTCGACGGCTACCTGACCGCACTGCTGCTGTCGCCCGCGCTGCCCGAGGCCGATGTCTGGGTCACGCGCGTCTGGGGCGGCCAGGATCCGGCGAAGGCGCCCTTCGGCAGCGGCAAGCAGACCAAGAAGGTCGCCCAGCTGGTGCTGCGTCATCTGGCCTCGATCGACCGCCAGCTGCGCGCCGATCCGGAGACGCTGGAGCCGCTGTTCGGCATCGCCGAAGTCGAGGCCGAGGACAGCGACGAGGTGCAGGAGATCGTCGATGCCGAGCTGTGGTGCATCGGCTTCCTGCAGGGCACGGCCATGACGCCGGAGCACTGGAACCGCATCTTCGATGACGCCGAGCTGGCCGACGCGCTGACCCCGATCGTGCTGCTCGGCAGCGATCCCGAGACCCTGACGCCGCAGCAGCAGGAGCTGGTCGGTTCGCCGGAAGGCCGTGACACGCTGAGCCGCCAGGTGCCGGACGCGATCGCCGAGCTGGCGCGCCACCCGCTCTGCGCCAAGGCTTGAGCATATCTATCGCAGCCATTTGATAGTCTCATCCAATGATGCAGGTCGGCATGGGAAGATGCCTCCATCGCCATCCCGCCCGCATCACCAGGACAAGGAGACCCTCATGGCCAAGTCAGCGACCTTCGGCGTCATGCACATCGGCATCGCCTTCGGTGTCAGCTACTCGCTGACCGGCAGCTGGACCATCGCCGGCGCGATCACCTTCGTCGAACCGGTGGTCAACACCGTCGCGCACTACTTCTTCGACCGCTGGTGGAACCGGCGCGAGGACAGCGGCGAGATCGTCGCCGCCTGAGGCCACCCCGATGCTGACGCGGAACGCGGTCAAACCTAGAATAGAAGGTTTGTCCGCGCGCCCCGCGCGGGCCCCATTTCAGGGAGCCCGTGATGCTCTACCCCCAGGAATTTGACGTCATCGTCGTCGGCGGCGGCCACGCCGGCACCGAGGCCGCACTGGCCGCTGCCCGCATGGGCTGCGCCACGCTGCTGCTGACCCACAACATCGAGACCCTCGGCCAGATGAGCTGCAACCCGTCGATCGGCGGGATCGGCAAGGGCCATCTGGTCAAGGAGGTCGACGCACTCGGCGGCGCGATGGCGCTGGCCACCGACGAGGGCGGCATCCAGTTCCGCATCCTCAACTCGAGCAAGGGCCCGGCCGTGCGCGCCACCCGCGCGCAGGCCGACCGCATTCTCTACAAGGCCGCGATCCGCCGCCGCCTGGAGAACCAGCCCAACCTGTCGATCTTCCAGCAGGCAGTCGACGACCTGATGGTCGAGGGCGATGGCGAGGGCGCACGCGTGGTCGGCGCGGTCACGCAGATCGGCATCCGCTTCAAGGCGCGGGCGGTCGTGCTGACCGCCGGCACCTTCCTGGACGGCAAGGTCCATGTCGGCCTGCAGAACCACCCGGCCGGCCGCGCGGGCGACCCGCCGGCGGTGAGCCTCTCAAGCCGGCTGAAGGAGCTGAAGCTGCCGCAGGGACGGCTCAAGACCGGCACGCCGCCGCGCATCGACGGCCGCTCGATCGACTTCTCGAAGTGCGAGGAGCAGCCTGGCGATCTCGACCCGGTGCCGGTGTTCAGCTTCCTCGGCTCGGCCGACCAGCATCCGCGCCAGGTGCCGTGCTGGATCACGCACACCAATCTGCGCACGCACGAGATCCTGCGCAGCGGCTTCGACCGCAGCCCGATGTTCACCGGCGTGATCGAAGGCGTGGGCCCGCGCTACTGCCCGTCGATCGAGGACAAGATCAACCGCTTCGCCGACAAGGACTCGCACCAGATCTTCCTGGAGCCCGAGAGCCTGACGACGACCGAGTTCTATCCGAACGGCGTCTCGACCTCGCTGCCCTTCGATGTGCAGCTGGCGGCCATCCGCTCGATGGCGGGCCTGGAGAACGCCTACATCACCCGCCCCGGCTACGCGATCGAGTACGACTACTTCGACCCGCGCGAGCTGCAGTCGAGCTTCGAGACGAAGGCGATCCGCGGCCTCTATTTCGCCGGCCAGATCAACGGCACCACCGGCTACGAGGAAGCCGCCGCGCAGGGCCTGTTCGCCGGCATCAATGCCGCGCTGCAGGTGCGCGAGCAGGGCCCCTTCACGCTGCGCCGCGACCAGGCCTATCTGGGCGTGATGGTCGACGACCTGATCACCAAGGGCGTGACCGAACCCTATCGCATGTTCACCAGCCGCGCCGAGTTCCGGCTGCAGCTGCGCGAGGACAACGCCGACCTGCGCCTGACCGAGCTGGGCCGCACCATCGGGCTGATCGACGACGCCCGCTGGGAGGCCTTCAACCGCAAGCGCGACGCCATCGCGCGCGAGAGCGAGCGGCTGAAGTCGACCTGGGTCTTCCCGGCCATCCTTCCGGCCGAGGCGGCCGAGCCGCTGCTGGGCAAGGCGATCGAGCGCGAGTACAGCCTGGCGGACCTGCTGCGCCGCCCCGGCATCACGCACGACACGCTGACCCAGCTGATGCAGACCACCGACCGGTACCGCCCGAACCCGGCACCGGAACTGATCATTTCACGTGAAACGCTCCAGTCCCAGCTCGGTGCCACGCTGGCCGACGCGGTGATCGAGCAGGTCGAGATCGCCACCAAGTACGCCGGCTACATCGACAAGCAGAACGACGAGGTGCAGCGTGCCAGCCAGTACGAGCACCTGAAGCTGCCACCCGAGCTGGACTACGCCCAGGTCACCGCACTGTCCTTCGAGGTCAGGCAGAAGCTCGACCGCCACCGCCCGGAAACGCTGGGCCAGGCCTCGCGCATCTCCGGCGTCACGCCGGCGGCCATCTCGCTGCTGCTGGTCCATCTGAAGAAGAACCGCTTCCGCGGCTTCACCCCGCAAGGAGCCGTCGATGTCGATGCAGCCTGAACTCCGGCCTGAACTTCTGCGCGGTGCCGATGCACTCGGCTGTGCGCTCGACGAGGCCCAGGCCGATCGCCTGCTCGGCTACCTGGACCTGATGGCACGCTGGAACAAGGTCTACAACCTGACCGCGCTGCGCGACCCGGCACAGATGCTGACGCACCATCTGCTCGACAGCCTGGCGGTGGTCGCACCGCTGCGGCGCCACCGTGCGCAGGCGCCCGGCGCGGACACGCTGCTGGATGTCGGCAGCGGTGGCGGCCTGCCCGGCGTGGTGCTGGCCGCCACCGATGCGGCGCTGAAGGTGACCTGCGTCGACGCGGTGCAGAAGAAGGCGACCTTCGTGCGCCAGGTCGCCGCCGAGCTGCGTCTGCCCAACCTGCAGGCGCTGCACGCCCGCGTCGAGACGATCACGACGCAGCGCTGGCCGGTGATCACCGCACGCGCCTTCGCCTCGCTGCCCGACATCGTCGCGCTCACCCGGCCGCTGCTGGCCGAGGGTGGCGTCTGGATGGCGATGAAGGGCCAGCATCCGGCCGACGAGATCGCCGCGCTGCCGGCGGACATCGAGGTCTTCGCGATCGAGCCGCTGACGGTGCCGGGCCTCGGCGCCGAGCGCTGCATCGTCTGGATGCGACCGCGCTGAGCGGCCGAGCCTCGCCATGCACGGCATCGCCGACTTCTGGGCCTTCTGCGCCGCCATCGTCGTCTTCCTGGCCCTGCCGGGGCCGGGCACCTTCGCGCTGCTGGGCGCGACCTCGAAAGGCGGCTTCAGGGCAGGCGCGGCGGCCACCCTGGGCCTGATCCTGGGCGACCAGATCCTGCTGTGGCTGGCGGTGGCCGGCGTGGCGGCGGTGCTGGCGGCGCATCCGGCCTGGTTCGAGGCGATCCGCTGGGCCGGCGCCGGCTACCTGGGCTGGATCGGCTGGAAGCTGCTGCGGGCCCGCGCGGGCGAAGCCGCCAGCCCGGTCGAGATCACGCCTGGCCGCTACCTGCGCCAGGCGCTGCTGATCACCGTGCTGAACCCGAAGGCCATCGTGTTCTACATGGCCTTCTTCCCGCTCTTCATCGATCCGGCCCGTCACCAGGGCCTGCCGACCTACGCAGCGATGGCGCTGACCATCGCGCTGATCACCGCGCTCTGGTGCCTGACGCTGTGTGCCTTCGCCGAGCGCATCGCCGCGCGGGTGCGTGCGCATGCGCGCATCGGACTGGCCTTGCAGCGCCTCGCCGGCCTGTGCATGATCGGCTTCGGCCTGCGCCTGCTGCGCAGCTGAGGCCGCCACAAGAACCACATCCTCTCTCTCCACGACCCATGGCACGCATCTTCTGCATCGCGAACCAGAAAGGTGGCGTCGGCAAGACGACCACCACCGTCAATCTGGCCGCCGGTCTGGTCCGCATCGGCCAGCGCGTGCTGGTGGTCGATCTCGACCCGCAGGGCAACACCACGATGGGCTCGGGCCTGGACAAGCGTGCGCTCGAGGCCACCGTCTATGACGTGCTGATCGGCGCGGCGCCGGCCGCCGACGCGATCCAGCATGTCGAACGGGTCGGCTACGACGTGCTCGGCGCCAACCGCGAGCTGGCGGGCGCCGAGGTCGAGCTGGTCGAGATCGATCAGCGCGACCGCCGGCTCAAGCTCGCGCTGGCCGAGGTCCAGGACGACTACGACTTCATCCTGATCGACTGCCCGCCCTCGCTGAGCCTGCTGACCCTCAACGGCCTGACCTGCGCACACGGCGTGATCGTGCCGATGCAGTGCGAGTACTTCGCGCTGGAGGGCCTGTCGGACCTGGTCAACTCGATCAAGCAGGTGCACGCCAACCTGAACCGCGAGCTGCACCTGATCGGCCTGCTGCGGGTGATGTTCGACCCGCGCATGACGCTGCAGCAGCAGGTCAGCGACCAGCTGCAGGCGCACTTCGGCGACAAGGTCTTCAAGACCATCATCCCGCGCAATGTGCGCCTGGCCGAGGCGCCCAGCTACGGCCTGCCCGGCGTGATCTTCGATCCGACCGCCAAGGGCTCGCTGGCCTTCATCGAGTTCGCGCGCGAGATGGTCGAGCGGGTCGGCCTGCACGGCGGCCGGGGCAGCGCTGCGCCAGCGCCTGCACCGACCGCGAAGCGCAAGGCCTGAGCGCGGTCAGGCCGGCGCGAAGCGCCAGACGCCGTCGGCGCCGCGCAGCCGGCGCAGATCGCCCGACAGCCACAGCGCATGCAGATGCGCGATCGCCTCGCCCATCGCGAAGGTGGTCTGATGCAGGTCGAGCGCACGCCGGAACAGCACCGGCAGGATGTCCGAGGCCGAGCACGGCGCCTGCGCGCAGGCGCGCAGCACATCGGCCAGCCGCTCCTCATGGTGCTGCTGCAGCTGCGCGATGCGCTCGTGCAGGCCGCGGAAGGGCTTGCCGTGCGAAGGCAGCACCAGCGTCGTCGCCGGCAGCCGGCGCATGCGCTCCAGCGAGGCCAGGTAGAGCGGCAGCGGATCGGCCTCGGGCTCCAGGTCGATCACGCTGACATTGGTCGAGATGCGCGGCAGCACCATGTCGCCGGAGATCAGCAGGCCCAGCGCCTCGCAGTGCAGGCTGATGTGCTCGGGCGAGTGGCCGTGGCCGGCATGGCAGGTCCAGACATGCTCGCCGATGCGCAGCGCCTGGCCGTCCATCAGCCGGCGGAACTGGCCCGGCACCTCCGGCACCATGCTGCCGTAGTAGTTGCCGCGCTCGCGCACCTTCTGCTGCGCGACCGGATCGACCAGGCCGTGGCTGCCGAAGAAGGCCGCCGCCGCCTCACCGCCGAAGCCGGTGGTCTGGCGCGAGGCGGTGCGCGCGGCGTTCCAGTCGGTGGCGCTGATCCACAGCCGGCAGGGCTGCTCGGGGGTGCTCCAGCGCTGGGTGATCCAGTGCGCCAGACCGATGTGGTCCGGGTGCATGTGGGTGACGATGACCCGCAGCACCGGCAGACCGTCGAGCCCCTCGGCGAAGATCTGCTCCCAGGCCTGGCGGGTCAGGTCGCTGGTGATGCCGCAGTCGACCACCGCCCAGCCCTCTCGGCCGTCGGGACCGGCCTCGCGGTCGCGCAGCAGCCACAGGTTGATGTGGTCCAGCGCGAAGGGCAGACCCATGCGCACCCAGCGCACGCCCGGCGCGATCTCCAGCGTCGTGCCGGTGGCCGGCAGCTGGTCGCCGAAGGGATAGGAGAGCTGATGTTCCAGCGGATTGGCCATGGAGAACTCCGGGCTAGACTATGACTTACGTTAACGTCAACGGCAGTGTATCCATGACCTCCCCCGCCCGAGATGTCGCGCCGGCGACTTACACCATCAGCGAGCTGGCCGCCGAGTTCGACATCACCCCGCGCGCGATCCGCTTCTACGAGGACATGGGCCTGCTGGACCCGGCGCGCGACGGTCGCAACCGGGTCTACTCGGTGCGCGACCGCACCCGGCTGAAGCTGACGCTGCGCGGCAAGCGCCTGGGCCTGAGCCTGCAGGAGATCCGCCAGCTGGTGGACATGTACGAATCGCCCTCGGACACGGTGCAGCAGCTCACCGCCTTTCTCGCGATCCTGCAGACGCACCGCGACCAGCTCACGCAGCAGCTCGAGGACATCCGGGTCACGCTCGAGGAGATCGAGCAGCATGAGGACCGCGCGCGTGCGCTGCTGGCCGAAGCCGGCCACGGCGACGCAGCACCATGAAGCCGCGCGACCTGCTCGACCTGACGCTGCTGGCCGCGCTCTGGGGCGGCTCCTTCCTGTTCATGCGCTATGCGGTGCCGGACTTCGGCGTGGTGCCGCTGATCTGGCTGCGCGTCGCGCTGGCCAGCGTCTGCCTGCTGCCGCTGCTGCTGCTGAAGCGCCAGTTCGGCGCACTGCGCCAGCAGGCCGGTGCGCTGACGGTCATGAGCCTGTTCAACTCCGGCCTGCCCTTCCTGCTGATCGCCTGGGCCACGCTGTCGATCACCGCCGGGCTGGCCTCGATCATGAACGCGATGACGCCGGTCTTCACCGCGCTGATCGGCGCGCTCTGGCTCGGCGACCGGCTGGACGGGCGCCGCGGCCTGGGGCTGCTGCTCGGGCTGGCCGGCGTGGCGCTGCTGGCGGCCGACAAGGCGGATTTCCGCCCCGGCGGCTCGGGCTGGGCGATCGTGGCGATGCTGCTGGCCACCGCCTGCTACGGCTTCGCGGCCAATCACACCCGCCGCTACCTGCAGGGCGTGCCGGCGCTGGTCAATGCCACCGGCACGCAGCTGGTGTCGGCGCTGGTGCTGCTGCCGCCGGCGCTGTGGAGCTGGCCGGAGCGCATGCCCGGCCTGGGCCCGTGGCTGGCCACGCTGGTGCTGGGCGTGGCCTGCTCGGCGCTGGCCTATCTGCTGTTCTTCCGGCTGATCGCGCGGGTCGGCGCCAGCCGGGCGGTCACGGTGACCTTCCTGGTGCCGGTGTTCGGCACGCTGTGGGGCGCCCTGTTCCTGGGCGAGCCGGTCACCGCGTCGATGCTGGCGGGCGGCGCCGTGGTGCTGCTGGGCACCGGGCTGGCCACCGGCGTGATCGGCGGCCAGCGCAGCCCCTGATCACTTCGCCGCGCGCAGCTTCGTCAGCGCCGCCTGCGTCTCGTTCCACAGGTCCATGCCGACATTGACGCCGATGCTGGCGTTGACCCGCGTCAGGCGGTCGCGCATGCGCGCGGCCTCGGCCGGCGAGAGTTCGTTGATCTGCATGCCCTTGGCCTTGAGTTCGGCCAGCGCACGGCCGGCCTCCTCGCGGGTGTCCCTGCGCTCGAAGTCGCGGCTGGCGCGTGCGGCGTCCTGCAGCACCTTCTGCTCGGCCGGGCTCAGGCCGTCCCACCACTTCTTGCTGACGGTGATGATCCACGGGCTGTAGACATGGTTGGTCACCGTCAGGTACTTCTGCACCTCATGGAACTTGCTCGACAGGATGGTGTTGTACGGGTTCTCCTGGCCGTCGACCGCCCGGGTCTCCAGCGCCGAGAACAGCTCCGAGAAGGGCATCGGCACCGCGTTGGCGCCCAGGCTGCGGAAGCTCTCGAGAAAGACGTTGTTCTGCATCACCCGCAGCTTCACGCCGTCCAGGTCTTCCAGCTTCGTGACCGGGCGCTTGCTGTTGGTCAGGTTGCGGAAACCGTTCTCCCAGTAGACGAGGCCGACCAGGCCCTTGTCCTGCAGTTTGGCCTTGACCTTCTCGCCGATCGGGCCGTCGAGAATGATGTCGGCCTCCTTCGCGCTGTTGAACAGGAAGGGCGTGTCCCACAGCGCCATCTCCTTGGTGATGCCCACCAGCGTGGCGGTGGAGCCCACCATCATCTCCTGCGCGCCGCCGATCAGCGCCTGCTGCATCTGCGTGTCCGGGCCGAGCGCGGCCGATCCGATCGCACGCACCCGCATCCTGCCGCCGGAGGCCTTCTCGACCTGCTCGGCGAAGAACTTCACCGCACGGCCCTGGTTGCTGTTCTCGTTGAGGCCGTAGCCGAAGCGGATCAGGCGCGGCTTGATGTCCTGCGCGCTGGCCAGCAGCGGAGCGGCAAGGGCAGCCACCGCAGCAGCGGCGACGACGGCACGACGGATCGGATTCATCAGGTTCTCCTTCGGGACAAGGTCAGGGACAGGATCAGGATCAGGGACAGAGGCGATCAGCGCATCCACACCAGCGGCGCGGTGACGATCTGCGGGAAGAGCACGAACAGGGTCAGGATCAGCGCGTAGGTGATCAGGAAGGGATTGACGCCACGGATCACCTGCGCCAGCGGCATGCGCCCCACCCCGGCCACGACATTGAGCACCGTGCCCACCGGCGGCGTGATCAGGCCGATGGCGCCGTTGAGCACGAACATCAGGCCGAAGTAGACCGGGTCGATGCCGGCCTTGACCGCGATCGGCAGCATCACCGGCGCGAAGATCAGGATGGTGGGCGTCAGGTCCAGCGCGGTGCCGATCAGCACCAGGACGATCATCATCACCGCCATCAGCAGCCGCGGACTCTCGACCAGGCCACCCAGCCAGCCGGTCAGCACACCCGGCAGATCGGCCAGCGTGATCATGTAGCTGGCGACCTGCGCGCCGGCGCACAGGAACATCACCACCGCAGTGGTGCGCCCGGCATTGACCAGCACCGGCAGCAGCTCGGCCAGACGCATCTCGCGGTGGATGAACAGCGCCACCACCAGCGCGTACATCGCCGCCACCACCGCCGCCTCGGTCGGCGTGAACACGCCGCTCTTCATGCCACCGATGATGATCAGCGGCATCAGCAGCGCCCAGAAGGCGCGGCCGGTGATCTTCAGGCGCTCGGCCAGCGGCACCTTCGGGTCGGCCGGCAGGGTCATGCCGCGCAGCACCCAGCGCCAGGCCAGGATCAGGCCCGCACCCATGATCAGCCCCGGCACGATGCCCGACAGGAACAACGCCGAGATCGAGGTGTTGGTGGTCACGCCGTAGATCACGAAGGGCATCGACGGCGGAATGATCGGCGCGATGATGCCGCCGGAGGCCAGCAGACCGCCCGAGGTGGGCAGCGGATAGCCGCGGTCGCGCATCATCGGCAGCAGGATGGTGGCCAGGGCCGCGGTGTCGGCCAGCGCCGAGCCGCTCATCGAGGCCATCAGCACCGCCGCGCCGATCGCCACATAGCCCAGGCCGCCGCGCACATGTCCGACCCAGGCCTGCGCCATGTCGATGATGCGACGGCTGATGCCGCCGGCATTCATCAGCTCGCCGGCCAGCACGAAGAAGGGCACCGCCAGCAGCGCGAAGCTGTCGACGCCACCCACCAGGTTCTGCGCCAGCAGCTGCGCGTCCCAGAAGCCCAGCACCCAGGCCATGCCGGCGCCGGTCAGCACCAGCGCCAGGCCCATGTTCATGCCGATGCCCATCAGCACCAGCATGCCGACGCAGAAGACGACGAAGGCCTGCGCCTCCGGCGTGAGTCCGAGAAAGTCCATCACGTGATCCTTGGCGCGCGGGCGCTCATTCGATGTCGGCCGCGTGGCCGAGGTGCAGCGGCGTGCCGCGCAGCAGCTCGACCAGCGCACAGACGCCGATCACCGCCGAGCACAGCAGCGCCGGCAGCGGCAGCAGCGCCAGCGGATAGCCCATCACCGCCGAATGGCTGCCCCAGCCCACCGCCACCTGCTGCCACGCGCCCCAGCCCAGCAGCACGGCGGCCAGCAGCACCAGCAGCCGGATCAGCGCGGTGGCCAGGCGCAGGGCCAGCGGCCGCCCGGCCAGCATCGCCACCAGGCTGGTGAAGGCCATGTGCTCGCCACGCGGATAGGCCGCCGCCGCCCCGATGAAGACCATCCAGACGAAGAGCAGCCGCGCGAGTTCCTCGCTGGCCGCGATGCCGCTGCCGAAGCCGTAGCGCAGCACCACGTTCAGGAAGACCGCCAGCGACATCACCGCCAGGCAGGCCGCCACCGCCCACTGCGCCAGACGCAGCGGCAGCGGCAGCGGGGAAGACGTGTTCGAGGTCGGGGGCAGACTCATGGGCGGACTCCGTCGGCAGAAATCGGTGCTGCGACGACCGCCGCGCACAGCATCTCGAGCGGCTGCGTGGCCGACAGCATCAGCACGTCGGGCTCCAGCGCGGGGTCGGGCCGCTCCAGCGTGGCGAACTGGCTGTCGACCAGGCTGCTGGAGAAGAAATGCGTCGCACGCGACGCCACCCGGCGCAGCGCCTCGTCGCGGTCCAGCTCGAGAAAGACGAAGCGCAGGCCCGGACAGGCCGCACGCAGCCGGTCGCGGTAGGCGCGCTTCAGCGCCGAGCAGCTCAGCACCGCGCCACCCTCCTGCGCCGCATGGCGCGCCAGCTCGGCCCCGAGCCGGTCGAGCCAGCCGGCGCGGTCGGCATCATCCAGCGCGATGCCGCGGCTCATCTTGGCGCGGCTCTCGGCGCTGTGGTGGTCGTCGCCCTCGATCAGCGGCAGCGCCAGCGCAGCAGCCAGCGCCGCGCCCAGGCTGGACTTGCCGCAGCCGGCCACGCCCATGACGACGAAGGTGCGATGTCGGGAACGGGAATCGGTCATCGGGAAGAAGTCGTTCGAATCTCGTGTTTCGGGTCACAGTCCGGATCGCACATTGGACAGCGCTATCCGAACTGGAAAAACAAAAAGGCGCTCAGGGAGAACCCGTCTGCCGCCTTTGTTGGACAGCGCTATCCTAGAAACGCCATGCCACACTTCGCATCCGTGCTAACCCTGATCCTGCCTGCTGCATGAATTCCGATCCCCGCGCCTCCGCCCGCCGCCGCGCCACCGGGCGGGTCACGCTGGCCGATGTCGCCCAGGCCGCCGGCGTCAGCCCGATCACCGTCTCGCGCGCGCTGCGCGGCGAGCGTGCGGTCGACCCGGAGCTGGTCGAGCGGGTGCGCGCGGCCGCCGCCCGCCTGGGCTATGTGCCCGACCCGGCCGCGCGCGCGCTGGCCTCGCAGCGCGGCACGCATGTCGCGGTGCTGATTCCGCTGCTGTCGAACACGCTCTTCGTCGACCTGATCGAGGCGCTGCAGCACACGCTGCGCCCGGCCGGCTACCAGGCGCTGATCGGCATCACCCACTACGACCCGTCCGAGGAGGAGCAGCTGCTGCGCGAGCAGCTGATGCACCGCCCGGCCGGCCTGATCGTCACCGGCCGCAGCCACAGCCCGGCCGCGCAGGCGCTGATCGACGCCAGCGGCGTGCCCTGCGTGCATGTCATGGAGACGATCGACGCGCCCGGCGTGCACAGCGTCGGCTTCTCGCAGAAGGCGGCCGGCGCGGCGGTGGTGCGCCACCTGATCGAGCGCGGGCGCCGGCGCATCGCCTTTGCCGGCGCGCAGCTCGACGCGCGCACGCTGCAGCGCCTGGAGGGCTGGCGCGAGGCGCTGGGCGAGGCCGGCCTGCATGACGCGCGGCTGGAGTGGCTCAATCCGGCGCCGTCATCGATGGCGCTGGGCGCCCGGCTGCTCGAGCAGATCCTGGCGATGAAGCCGGCGGTCGACGCGATCTTCTTCTGCAACGACGACCTGGCGCAGGGCGCGCTGCTGGCGGCGCAGCGGCTGCGGCTGGCGGTGCCGAAGCGGCTGGCCATCGTCGGTTTCAACGACCTGACCGGCAGCGACCAGATGGTGCCGGCGCTGACCACGGTGCGCACGCCGCGCGGCGAGATCGGCCAGCGCGCCGCGCAGATGCTGCTGACGCTGATGCGCGGCGGCACGCCCCCGGAGCGCTGCGTCGACGTCGGCTTCGAGCTGGTGGTGCGCGAGAGCAGCTGAGGCGCCCCGGCACTTGCACGCTTGCACGCTTGCACGCTTCAGGCCGCCGGCACCGCCACCGGCAGCCGCGCCTGCGCCTTGATCTCGCGCAGCACCACGCTCGAGCGCACATGGGTCACGCCGGGCAGGCGGAACATGGTGTCGTGCAGGAAGCGCTCGTAGGCCTTGATGTCCGACACCAGCACCCGCAGCACATAGTCGCTCTGGCCGGTGGTGCTGTAGCCGCTGACGATCTGCGGGCAGGCGGCCACCGCACGCTCGAAGCGCTGCACCGTCTCCTCGGTGTGCGGCGCCAGATTGACCTCGGCGATCACGCACAGCGACAGCCCCGCCTTCTCGCGGTCGACGGTGACGGTGTAGCCGGTGACCACGCCGCGCGCCTCCAGCTCGCGCAGCCGCTTCCAGCACGAGGTCGAGGACATGCCGACACGCTCGGCGATCTGCGCCACCGACTGGCGCGAATCGCGCTGAAGCTCGTTGAGGATCAGCGCGTCGCGCCGATCCAGCCTGTCGGGCTGATCCGGACTGTCCATTCATCGCTCTCCGCAGCAATCGGAATGCCTGTTCTAGAACCAGCGATCCTGCGCGAAAGGAAAGAACGACGCTACCGGCATCGATCCCTAGAGTCATCCGGCATCAGGACAAGAACCGGAGACACAGGATGAACGCCCCTTTGCCCGCACACGCGCTGCTGCGCCCCGAGGTCAGGCTGGAGGACGCGCTGCTGGCGCACGGCGGCACGGTGCTGCTCAGCGGCACGCAGGCGCTGGTGCGGCTGCCGCTGATGCAGCGCGCACTCGACGACGCCGCCGGCCTGGGCACGGGCGGCTTCGTCAGCGGCTACCGCGGCTCGCCGCTCGGCCAGGTGGACCAGCAGGTCTGGAAGGCGAAGGCGGCCTATGACGCGGCCGGCGTGCGCTTCCTGCCGGCGATCAACGAGGAGCTGGCCGCCACCGCGGTGCTGGGCACGCAGCGCGTCGAAGCCGATCCGCAGCGCGAGGTCGAAGGCGTGTTCGCGCTCTGGTACGGCAAGGGGCCCGGCGTGGACCGCGCCGGCGACGCGCTGCACCACGGCAACGCCTACGGCGCATCGCCGCACGGCGGCGTGCTGGTGGTGGCTGGCGACGACCACGGCTGCGTGTCCTCGTCGATGCCGCACCAGAGCGACCGCGTCTTCCAGGCCTGGAAGATGCCGGTGCTGTCGCCGTCCAGCATCGCCGAGCTGATCGAGTTCGGCCTGCATGGCTGGGCGCTGTCGCGCTTCTCGGGCGCCTGGGTCGGCATGACCGCGCTCTCGGAGGTGGTCGAGAGCAGCGCCACCGTCGACCTGGACGCCATCGCCCGCGCGGCGGCGCGCTGGCATGACGCCGACACGGTGCGAGCGCGAACCGGCTTCACGCCGCCGGCCGACGGCCTGCACTACCGCTGGCCCGACCTGCCCTCGCTGGCGATCGAGCAGCGCCTGCACGCCAAGCTCGACGCGGTGCGCGCCTTCGCGCGCGTCAATCCGGTCGACCGGATGGTGATCGAGTCGGCGCAGGCCACGGTCGGCATCGTCACCGTCGGCAAGGCGCATGCGGACCTGATGGAGGTGCTGCGCCGGCTCGACCTGTCGCCGGTGCAGCTCGCCGCCGCCGGCGTGCGGCTCTACAAGGTGGGCCTGAGCTGGCCGGTCGAGCCCACGCGGCTGCGCGCCTTCGCGCACGGCCTGCGCGAGATCCTGGTCATCGAGGAGAAGGCGCCGATCGTCGAGGAGCAGCTGCGCGAGCTGCTCTATGCCGCGCCCGCCGATGCCCGGCCGGCGCTGATCGGCAAGCGCGACCGCTCGGGCGCGCCGCTGCTGAGCGAGCTGGGCGAGCTGCGCCCCTCCCGGCTGATCGAGCCGGTCGCGGCCTGGCTGGCGGCGCATGATGCGCGGCTGGACCGCCGCACCCTCGTCGTCGATTTCACCGTGCCGCGCCTGCCCGCAGGCGCACCCGAGGCGCCGCGGCGCGCGCCGTGGTTCTGCGCCGGGTGCCCGCACAACCTCTCGACGAAGGTGCCCGAGGGCTCGCGGGCGCAGGCCGGCATCGGCTGCCATTTCATGGCGAGCTGGATGGACCGCGACACCGAGGGCCTGATCCAGATGGGCGGCGAGGGCGTCGACTGGGTCTCGCACGCGATGTTCACCCGCGAGCCGCATGTCTTCCAGAACCTCGGCGACGGCACCTACTACCACTCCGGCTACCTCGCGATCCGCCAGGCGGTGGCGGCGAAAGCGACGCTGACCTACAAGATCCTGTTCAACGACGCGGTGGCGATGACCGGCGGCCAGCCGGTCGACGGCGTGACCAGCCCGGACCGCATCGCCCGCCAGGTCGAGGCCGAGGGCGTGGTGCGCATCGCGCTGCTCAGCGACGACATCGGCAAGTACGACGGCCAGCGCGAGCGCTTTCCGGCCGGCACCACCTTCCACGACCGCGACGCGCTCGACGAGGTGCAGCGCGAGCTGCGCGCCACGAAAGGCGTGACGGTGCTGATCTACGAGCAGACCTGCGCCGCCGAGAAGCGCCGCCGGCGCCGCAAGGGCGAACTGGCGACGCCACCGCGCCGGCTGCACATCCACCCCGGCGTCTGCGAGGGCTGCGGCGACTGCAGCGCGCAGTCCAACTGCGTCGCGGTGCAGCCGATCGACACGCCGATGGGCAGGAAGCGCCGCATCGACGCCTCGGCCTGCAACCTCGACGAGTCCTGCGCCCAGGGCTTCTGCCCGAGCTTCGTCGGCCTGGTGGGCGCCACGCCCCGGCGGCGGCGCGGTGCGCTGGGCGGCGCGACCGGCGCCGGCAGCGACTTCCGCCGCCGGGTCGACGCGCTGCCTGCGCCGGCCATGCCCGACACGCTCGGCGACGCGCCCTGGGACCTGCTGGTCACCGGGGTCGGCGGCACCGGCGTCATCACCGTCGGCATGCTGATCGCGATGGCGGCGCATCTGGAGGGCCGCGCGGCCAGCGTGCTCGACTTCATGGGCTTCGCGCAGAAGGGCGGCGCGGTGCTGAGCTTCGTGCGCCTGGCCGACCGGCCGGAGGTGCTGCATCAGGTGCGCATCGACGCGCAGCAGGCCGACGCGCTGCTGGCCTGCGATCTGGTGGTCGGCGCCTCGCCCGAGGCGCTGCAGACGCTGCGCCACGGCCGCACCCGGGTGGTGGCCAATCGGCACGAGGTGCCGGTAGCCTCGACGATGCAGCAGCCCGACGCACGCGTGCCGGTCGACGACCTGCGCCGCCGGCTGACGCTGGCCGCAGGCGACGATCGGGTCGACACGCTCGACGCGCAGCAGCTCGCCGAAGGCTTTCTCGGCGACGCGATCGTCTCCAACATCGTCGCGCTCGGCTTTGCCTGGCAGCGCGGGCTGGTGCCCGTCGGCCGCGCCGCGCTGGAACGCGCGATCGCACTCAACGGCGTCGCGATCGAGGCCAATCTGGCCGCCTTCGCGCTCGGCCGGCTGGCCGCAGGCGACGCCGAGGGCTGCCGCGCGCTGCTCGACCCGGCCGACGCCCTCTCCTCGCCGACCGGCCCGGCCAGCGCCCCAGCCGGTGCCCCGACCGAGACGCTCGACGCGCTGATCGCCCGCGGCACCGCGCACCTGAGCGCCTACCAGAACGCCGCCTGGGCCGCACGCTGGCGCCACCGCGTCGAGCAGGTGCGCGCCTTCGAGGCCGCGCTGCCCCCGCTGTCGTCGCCGCCAAACCCTCCGGACGACCCGCTCCGTCATTCCCGCGAAGGCGGGAACCCACCCTCCGCCGCCCCCCTGCCCTTGCCCCTCACCCACACCATCGCCACCCAGCTGCTGCGCCTGATGAGCGTGAAGGACGAATACGAGGTCGCGCGGCTGCTGAGCGACCCGGCCTTTCGCGACAGCCTGAAGGCGCAGTACGAGGGCGACTGGCGGCTGGAATTCCACCTCGCGCCGCCGTGGCTGGGCACGAGGAAGCGCCGCTTCGACGCGCGCTGGATGCAGCCGCTGCTGCGGCTGCTGGCGCACGGCCGCATCTTGCGCGGCCGCTGGCTCGATCCCTTCGGCCACAGCGCCGAGCGCCGCGGCGAGCGCGCGCTGCTCGCCGCCTACGAGGCGCGGGTGGACGAGCTGATCGAGGCGCTGCGCCAGGACGCCGCGCCGGCCCGGCGCCGGCTGGCGCAGCAGATCGCCGCGGTGCCGGCGACGATCCGCGGCTACGGCCATGTGCGCCAGCGCCACCAGGCCATCGCCCAGGCGCAGGAGGCCGAACTGCTGCACCGGTTCGACCCGGCGAAGCACCCGAAGCCGGCCGGCGGCGCGCAGGCCGGGCAGTTCCGGGGGATCGCGATCAGCGCCGCACGATGAGACGCATGCACCGCACCCGGCCGCGCACAATCTCGCCATGAACACCCTCGACGATCCCCGCCACGACCGTGAAGCCGGCTCGCGCCGCAGCACCCACGACACCACCCGCATCGACGACACCCGCATCGATGCGGTGCGACCCCTGATCACGCCGGCGCTGCTGCACGAGCGGCTGCCGGTCGGCGAGACCGCGCAGGCGCTGGTCGAGCAGGCACGCAGCGAGATCGCCGACGTGCTGCACGGCCGCGATGACCGGCTGGTGGTCGTCGTCGGGCCCTGCTCGATCCACGACCATGCTCAGGCGATGGAATACGCCACGCGCCTGAAGCCGCTGGCCGACGCGCTGCGCGGCGAGCTGCTGGTGGTGATGCGCGTCTACTTCGAGAAGCCGCGCACCACGGTGGGCTGGAAGGGCTACATCAACGACCCGCACCTGGACGGCAGCTTCGCGATCAACGAGGGCCTGGAGCGCGCCCGCGCGCTGCTGCTCGACATCCTCGGCGCCGGCCTGCCGGCGGCCACCGAGTTCCTCGACCTGCTCAGCCCGCAGTACATCGCCGAGCTGATCTCCTGGGGCGCGATCGGCGCACGCACCACCGAGAGCCAGAGCCACCGCCAGCTCGCCTCCGGCCTGAGCTGCCCGGTCGGCTTCAAGAACGGCACCGACGGCAGCATCCGCATCGCCGCCGACGCCATCCTGGCCGCCAGCGCGCCGCACGCCTTCATGGGCATGACCAAGATGGGCGCTGCCGCCATCTTCGAGACCCGCGGCAACGAGGACTGCCATGTCATCCTGCGCGGCGGCTCGAAGGGCCCGAACTACGGCGCGACCGACATCGACGCCGCCTGCGCGATGCTGAAGGCCTCGGGCCTGCGCGAGCAGGTGATGGTCGACCTGTCGCATGCCAACAGCAGCAAGCAGCACCGCCGCCAGATCGAGGTCGCCGAAGACCTCGCCGCGCGCATCGCCGCCGGCGACCAGCGCATCACCGGCGTGATGATCGAGAGCCACCTGGAAGAAGGCCGGCAGGACCTGGTCGCCGGCCAGCCGCTGAAGCACGGTGTATCGATCACCGACGCCTGCATCGGCTTCGAGCAGACCGAGCCGGTGCTGCGCCGGCTGGCCGAGGCGGTGCGCGCGCGCCGCGGCTGATCAGGCCTGCGCGTCGAGCGCCGCCGCCGCCCCAGCCGGGGCACAGCCCAGCACCGCCGCGAAGGGCTCGGGGCGGTGCAGCAGATGGCCCTGGGCAAAGTCGATGCCCAGCTCGCGGAGCTGCTCGAGCACGCCGGGCGCCTCGACGAACTCGGCCACCGTCGTCATCCCGACCACCTGCGCGATGTCGCGGAAGCACCGCACCGTCGCCAGGTCCAGCGCATCGCGGCCCAGCTCGCGGATGAACTGGCCGTCGATCTTCAGCACATCCACCGGCAGCGTCTTCAGATAGCCGAAGGACGAGGCACCGGCGCCGAAGTCGTCCAGCGCGATGCGGATGCCCAGCGCGCGCATCGCCGCCATGAAGCGCGCCGCATCATGCGGCCGGGTGATCGCCGCGGTCTCGGTGACCTCGAAGCACAGCACCTGCACATCGAAGCGGGCCTCGCGCACCAGGTCGGTCACATAGTCGCGAAAGCCCCCGTCGCTGAGCGACTGGCCCGACAGGTTGATCGCGACGCGCTCGGGGTGCAGCCCGGCGACGGTCGCCCGGTCCAGCTGCGTGAAGACCTGTCGCACCACCCAGCGATCGATGCGGGCGGCCAGCTGGAAGCGCTCCGCCGCCGGCAGGAAATGGCCGGGCGGCACCAGCGCGCCGTCGTCGCCGTCACGCAGCCGCAGCAGCACCTCGCAGTGCAGGCCGCCGTCCTGGCGGCCGATCGGCAGGATGCGCTGCGCGTGCAGCTCGAAGCGGTCCTCGTCGAGCGCCTGCTCGAGCCGACGCGCCCAGTGCATCTGACCCTGGTGCTGGCGCAGCGTCTCGTCGGTGTCGAACCAGAGGTGGACCCGGTTGCGCCCGGCCTCCTTGGCAACATAGCAAGCCGAATCGGCGGCCTGCATCACCGCATCGGCCTGGCGCCAGCGGGCATCCAGCGGCACCAGGCCGATGCTCGCTCCCACCCGGAAGCGCCGGCCGTCATGCACGAAGCGGAATTCCTCCATGCGCTCGCAGATCAGCTGCGCGACACGCTGCGCCTGATGAACGCCGCAGCGCTCCAGCAGCACGCCGAACTCGTCGCCGCCCAGACGCGCCAGCGTGTCGCCCGGTCGCACGCAGTCGCCCAGCAGCTGGCCGATCTGCAGCAGCAGCCGATCTCCGGTCGGGTGGCCGCAGGCATCGTTGATCAGCTTGAACTGGTCCAGATCGAGATAGAGCAGCGCATGGCGGGTGCCCTCCTCGCGCGAACGCTGCAGCACCTGCTGCAGGCGCCGGTCGAACTCGCCGCGGTTGAGCAGACCGGTCAGCAGATCGTGACTGGCACGCCAGCGCATCTCGCGGTCGAGCCGGCGCTGCTCGGTCACATCATGGAAGACCAGCACCACGCCGGACAGCCGCCCATGCACATCATGGATGGGCGCAGCCGAAGCCTCGATGCCGCATTCGTCGCCGCTGCGGGAGATCAGCCGCAGCGGCTGGCTGCCGCGCACCGCACGGCGCTCGGCCAGACAGCGGTGCAGGGGATGCATGCCGAGCGGCAGGCCCTGCTCCTCGTCGACCGGCTGGTAGACCGCCTCGACCGGCAGGCCCTGCGCAGCCCCATGACACCAGCCGGTCATGCGTTCGGCCGCCGGATTCATCCACAGCACATGGCCGGCGGCATCGGTGGTGATGACCGCATCGGCGATCGAATGCAGCGTGACCTGCAGCAGCTCGCGGCTGTGGTGCAGGGCCTCGACCGTCTGCGTCACCTGCCCGCGCAGCCGGGTCAGCTCGTCAGGGCAGGATGCGGTCAGGGTGTCGAGAATGTGCAGCGCGGACGTCAGATCGACAGGAGACATGGAGGGTTCAGGGATTCAGGACGGCAAGGTTGATCTCGTCAGCCAGGTACAGCACTGATCCACGGGCCGAGTGTGTCCGCAAATGAAGAAATTTCCGTTTCCGCCATTGTTCCTGTTATGTGAACAAATTGCGAACAAATCAAAAAATGATCAATCCTTTGAACATGATCAAACCAGAATCCACGCTGGCGGCGCTGCGGCGCGGCGATCTGGCCGGCGCACGCCGGCTCGACCTGCGCGGCTGCGGTCTCGAGCAACTGCCGCAGGAGGTCTTCGCGCTGGCCGACACGCTCGAGGAACTCGATCTCGGCGACAACCGGCTGAGCGCGCTGCCCGCCGAGCTGCCGCGCCTGCACCGGCTGCGGGTGATCTTCGGCTCGGGCAACCCGTTCACTGAGCTGCCGGAAGTGCTCGGAGCCTGTGGACAACTTTCGATGGTCGGCTTCCGTGGCTGCCGGATCGACACCGTTCCCGGCACAGCGCTGCCGCCGGCGCTGCGCTGGCTGATCCTGACCGACAACCGCATTGCACAGCTGCCGGGCACGCTGGCTGAACGCCCTGATCTGGAAAAGCTGATGCTGGCTGGCAACCGGCTCGAGGCCCTGCCCGACCTGTCCGCCAGCCCGCATCTGGCGCTGCTGCGCCTGGCCGCGAACCGCTTTTCCACCGTCCCCGACTGGCTGGTCAGACACCCTGGTCTGGCCTGGCTGGCACTGTCCGGAAATCCATTTATCCACAGACTTGTCCACAGCCCCTCATCGCCTGACATCGCCACGCTATCCCCTTGTCAGGTCGAGGAAGACCAGCTTCTTGGCGAAGGCGCTTCCGGACTTATCCACAGGGCATGGCTGCGCGAGAATTCGACGATTCCGGCCCACCCGGTCGCGCTCAAGCGCTTCAAGGCAGCGATGACCAGCGACGGCCTGCCCGACTGCGAACAGGCCGCCTGCCTGGCCGCTGCCGGCCATGCGTCGATCGTCGCCGCCGAGGCCCGGGTCGCCGATGCGCAGGGGCGCACCGAGGCGCTGGTGCTGCCGCTGCTCGGCCCGGAATTCCGCCCGCTGGCCGGCCCGCCGAGCCTCGCCTCCTGCAGTCGCGATGTCTATGTCGACGGTCTGGCCATGCCTGTGGACAAGCTGTGGATAATCCTGTCCTCGATCGCATCGGCAGCCGCCCATCTGCACCGCGTCGGCCTGATGCATGGCGACCTCTACGCCCACAACATCCTGTGGAACGGCGAGGATCGCGCGCTGCTGAGCGACTTCGGTGCCGCCAGCTTCCTGCCCGAGGAGGCCGGACTGCGCGCCGGCCTGGAGCGGCTGGAGGTGCGCGCCTTCGGGCTGCTGGTCGAGGAGCTGCTGCAGCGCGCCGACGATCCGGCCGACGCCCGCTGCACCCGCCTGGCCGCACTGCGCGAGGACTGCCTGCAGCCGGAGGTGGTACGGCGGCCGGCGTTCGGCGAGATCAGCGCGCGGCTCGGGCCTGCCAGCGCGCGATGAAGCGCTCGAAGCCGTCCAGCATCGGCTGGTAGCGCGCGGCATCCTGCTCCAGCTGCGCCAGCGCGGCGCAGACCGCCTCCAGCGTCGAGAGCTGGTCCGCCCGGCGGGCGCGGCGCATCGCACGGTAGCGCGGCGGCGGCAGATCCTGCAGGGCCAGCCGCGGCAGCGCCATCAGCAGCGGGTTGAGGTGCAGCATCTTCAGGCTCTTGCGCCAGGTCGCATCCAGCGCCACCAGCCGGGTCACCGCGCCGGATCCTGCCCGACAGGGCTCTGCAGACGGCTCGGCAAGTAACCGTAATTTCGTGTTTTCCACAGCCTGCGGCGATGTCGGCGGCATCGACGTCTGTGGATAAAGCAGCCAGGCGCCCGCACCAAGCCACTCCGACAGCGCCTGCGCATCGAAGCGCTCGCCGATCTCGAGCCGCACCCGTGCCAGACCGAGCGCCAGCAGCGCCACGCTGTTCTTCGCCTCGTGAGCCTCCAGCGGATGCTGCAGGATCAGCACCTCGATGCGGTTGTCCACAGGCGTCACCAGATCGCACAGGCAGGCGGACACCGGCCGGGCGCAGCGCGGGCAGAGCGGGCGACGGGGCGTTGTTGTGAGTAACTTTATTTCAGTCAAATCGGTCATGGGGACATGTCGCGGCCACGCGGACGCCGGCGGCGATCCGGCGCAAGATGACAGGATGATCCCAGCCTCCGAACCGATTCCGCTGTCCGTGCTCGATCTGGTGCCGATCGCCGAGGGCGGCGACGCCGCCACCGCGCTGAAGCAGGCGCTCGAGCTCGCCCGCCATGCCGAACGCTGCGGCTACCACCGCTACTGGCTCGCCGAGCACCACAACATGGACGGCCTGGCCTGCTCGGCCACCGCCGTGCTGATCGCGCACATCGCCGCGCACACCCGCACGATCCGGGTCGGCGCCGGCGGCATCATGCTGCCCAACCATGCGCCGCTGGTGGTGGCGGAGCAGTTCGGCACGCTGGCAACGCTGCATCCGGGCCGCATCGAGCTGGGCCTGGGCCGCGCGCCCGGCACCGACCGCGCGACGATGCGGGCGCTGCGGCGCTCGCTCGACAGCCGCGGCGAGGATGCCTTTCCCGAGGATGTGGCCGAGCTGATCGGCTACCTGGACGAGGCCCGGCCCGGTGCCCCGGTGCGCGCACTGCCGGGCCAGGGCACACAGGTGCCGATCTGGCTGCTGGGCTCGAGCCTGTACGGCGCGCAGCTGGCGGCCTGGCTGGGCCGGCCCTACGCCTTCGCGGCGCATTTCGCGCCCGACCTGCTCGAGCAGGCGGCCGAGATCTACCGCAGCACCTTCCGCCCCTCGCCGGCCTGCCCGCGCCCGCTTCTGATGGTCGGCACGCAGGTGATCGTCGCCGACAGCGATGCGGCGGCGCAGCGCCTGTTCAGCTCGACGCAGCAGCGCTTTCTCGGCATGGTGCGCAACCAGCGCGGCCCGCTGCCGCCGCCGGTGGACGACTTCGACGCACTGTGCAGCCCGCAGGAGCGCCGCCAGGTCGACCGGATGCTGGCCGAGGCCATCGTCGGCGCACCGCACACGGTGCGCTCCGGCCTGCGAGCGCTGGTCGAACGCACACAGGCCGACGAGATCATCCTGACCGGCGCGACCTTCGATCCGGCCGCACGGCTGCGCTCGCTGGAGCTGGCCATCGGCTGTGCAGAGCCGAATTGATCACAGCTTTTCAACAAGCTTGATCACACCTTGTCCACAGACTTATCAACAGGCTCGACATCAGTCGACATCAGTTTCATCAGGAGCATCTCCCGGTTCTGCGCCATCCTTGTGCAGTCGATCCGGGTCCAGAAGCTCGATGACACGCCGACGGCGACGGATCAGTCCATCCGCCTCCAGCCCGGCCAGCACCTCGTTGACCGTCTGGCGCGACAGCGACAGCATCCGCGCGAGCTGCTCCTGCGACAGCAGGAGTTCGCGGCGCAGCGTCGGCCGGTCGACCTGGTGATCGGCGGCCATCATCACCAGCCGACGGGCCACCCGGGCGCGCGGCGGCAGCATCTGCATCTGCTCGAAGGAAACGAAGACGCTGCGCATCTTGCCGGCCAGCATGCGGCCCAGATGTCGCCAGCCCTCGGGCTCGCGCTCGAGCACCGCCAGCATGACGGTCTGCGGCAGATGCAGCAGCACGACATCGGTCTCGGCATGCACATCGTGCGTGCGCGGCGAACCGTCGAACAGGCCGACCTCGCCGAACCAGTGCGGCGGCTGGACCATCGCCAGCAGCGCCTCGCCCCCGTCGCCGGTGCTGCCGACCCGCAGGATGCCGTCGGACAGGCCGTAGAGTCCGTCGGGCGGATCGCCGCGTGCGCACAGCCGCTCGCCGGCCCGCAGGAACAGCGGCCGGGCACGGCACGCCAGCTCGGCCTGCAGCGCGGCCGGCAGCGTCTGGAACCAGCTTCCAGGCGCGATCAGCGCGCGTCCGACCCTCGGATCGCCGAGTTCACGGTGCAGCATGTTCACGGTGCACCGCCTTCCAGGAATGATTGCGCATGGCCCCCCTCCATGCGGATCATCACTCGGCGGCAGCGGCGCGCAGCGCGTCCAGCGCCTGCGCCAGCTCCTCGGCCGCCACCCCCTCGATCGGCACGACCGGCGCGCCGGCCAGCGCCGCCGACCCTTCCGTCTTCAGCCGCTTGACCCACTCGCCGGCCTCGCGACCGCCCGCGAAGGCGCTGCTCTGCAGCAGCACGCGGCCGTCCGCGGCGGCGAGCTTGAAGTAGAACCGGCCGTCGGCCTCGCGGTACTGCTTGAAGACCGGCAGCGCCGCCTTCTCGGTCTTGGCCTTCGGGGCGGCGGCGACCGGCGCGCCGACCATGCGGCGCAGGCCGACCGCATCGCGCAGTGCGGCCAGCAGCGGCGCGGCCGTCGCGCGCGCCTTCGCGGCGCCGGCCATCAGCAGCGCCTCCAGCTCGGCCGGCTGCGCGATCAGCGCCTCGTAGCGCGCGCGCATCGGCGCGATCTCGGCGTCGATCAGCTCGAACAGGCGCTGCTTGGCCTCGCCCCAGCCCAGGCCGGCGACCAGCTCGGCGCGGAAGGCGGCGGCCTGCTCCGGCGTCGCGAAGGCCTCGAACAGCGTCACCAGCGCGCTGCTGTCCGGATCCTTGGGCTCGCCTGGCAGCTTCGAGTCGGTGACGATGCGCGCGATCGCCTCCTTCAGCGCCTTCGGGCCTCCAGCGAACAGCGGCACCGTGTTGTCGTAGCTCTTGCTCATCTTGCGGCCGTCGAGGCCGGGCAGCACCGCCACCTGCTCCTCGATCACCGCCTCGGGCAGCACGAAGAACTCGCGGCCGATCGCCGCGCCGAACAGGTGGTTGAAGCGCTGCGCGACATCGCGCGCCATCTCGATGTGCTGGATCTGGTCGCGACCGACCGGCACCTGGTGGGCGTTGAACATCAGGATGTCGGCCGCCATCAGGATCGGGTAGCAGTACAGCCCCATCGTCACGCCGGCGTCGGTGTCCTCGCCGGCGGCCGCGTTGGCGTCCGCCGCGGCCTTGTAGGCATGCGCGCGGTTCATCTGGCCCTTGGCGGTGACGCAGGTCAGCAGCCAGGTCAGCTCCGGGATCTCGGGAATGTCGCTCTGGCGGTAGAAGGTGACGCGCTCGGGGTCGAGGCCGGCGGCCAGCCAGGTCGCGGCCAGCTCCATGCGCGAGCGCTCGATGCGCGCCGGGTCGTCGCACTTGATCAGCGCGTGGTAGTCGGCGAGGAAGAAGAAGCTCTCGACGCCGTCGCGGCGGCTCGCGGCGATGGCCGGGCGGATCGCGCCGACATAGTTGCCGAGATGGGGGGTGCCGGTGGTGGTGATGCCGGTCAGGACGCGGGTGATGGCCATGATGGAAAGGGTCGGATCGTCGCAGTCGTTGGGTCGCATGATTGTCGCGGGATCGGAGCGGGGTGACAGAACCTCGATCGATCCAGATGGAAACCCTCGGGCTGCACACATCCGGCGACGACCGGAGCAAGAAGCCGGGTCAGCGCGGCGCGACCCGGTGCGGGCGAATGTTTCCGCCAGCTTGTCCCCGACTCCGGCACGGCGCCCGCGACGGTCGGCGCGGGGCATCATCCCGCCGTTGAGATGAGGAACCCGCGCTCCGGCGGGTTCTGCCGAAGAACCGCTGCTGGAGGAATGCCGCGATGTCCCGCTCCCCGTCGTCCGTCGACCTGATGATCGCCCCGGCCCGTCTGCCCCGCCGCGGGCTGCTGGCGCTGGGCCTGCTCGGCCTGGCGCCCTTCGCGCTGCGTCCGGCCCACGCGCTGGGCGAAGGCGAGGCCGCCCAGGGCCTGCGCGCCGCGCTCGAGCGCGGTGCGGGCGTGGCGGTCGACACGCTCGGCCGCGACGGCGGCTACCTGAACAACCCGCTGGTGCGCATCGCACTGCCCGAGGGGCTGCAGCAGGGCGCGCAGCTGATGCGCACGCTCGGCCAGGGCGCGCGCGTCGACGCGCTCGAGACCGCGATGAACCGCGCCGCCGAGCAGGCGGTGCCGCAGGCGAAGTCGCTGCTGGTCGGCGCGGTCAAGTCGATGTCGGTCAAGGATGCGCTGCAGGTGCTGCAGGGCGGCGAGACCGCCGCGACCGAGTTCTTCCGCGAGCGCACCCGCACGCCGATGGGCGAGAAGTTCCTGCCCATCGTCACCGCCGCGACGCAGCAGGTCTCGCTGGCGCAGAAGTACAACGCCATCGCCGGCCAGGCGCAGAAGCTCGGTCTGCTCGGCGAGCAGCACGCCAGCATCGAGCGCTATGTCACCGAGCGCGCGCTCGACGGCGTCTACACGATGATCGCCGAGGAGGAGAAGAAGATCCGCCAGGATCCGATCGGCACCGGCAGCAGGATTCTCAGGTCGGTGTTCGGCGCGCTGAAGTGAGCGCCGAGGCCGGCGACGGCCTCAGCCTGCCAGCGCCGGCGTCTCGCCTGCCGGCCAGCCGAAGGCGGTGTAGGCCTTGACGAACGGGCCCTTGAGCGCCGCGCCGGCCTGCAGCAGCTCGGCCTCGGGCGCACCGGCGGCCAGTGCCCGCGACAGCCGGGCCAGCGCACGGTCCTCGTCGGCCAGGCCCTGGCGAAGCTGCGCCTGCCGCGCCGGCGACAGGCCCCAGCGCGCCGGGTCGAGCTCCAGCCGCTCGATGCGGCGCCACAGCGCCCGCGCACGGGCGTAGTCGCGCTCGAGCGCCTCGCGCTGCGCCGGCGGCACCGCGCTGCGGTTGGCGATCGCCTCCATCGCGCCGTGGAAGGCGGTGAAGTCGTCGAGCGCGTAGTCGATGCCGAGCGAGCGCCGGGCCTCGAACAGCGTCTCGCGCACCCGCTCGAGCGTCTCGTGCGAGGCTTCCCAGCGGCGCTCGCCGACCTCGGCGGTCGCCCGGGCCAGATGACGGTCCACCGCCGCCAGCGCCTCGCGCCACGGGCGCGCCGACGGCGCCAGCGCCTGCAGCGCGAGGCGCTGCTGCGGCCACGCCTGCTGCAGGCGCTGCATCGCCGCGCCCGCGCGGGCCGGGCCCTCTTCGGACTTCGGCGCGGCGCCGGTCAGGAACAGCGCCGGAATGTAGAGCCCGTCGAACGCGACCATCGCCGCATGCGATCCCTGCGGCAGGGCCGCGCGCGCCGGGCGGGCGGTCGACAGCGCCAGGGCCGGCAGCGACAGCAGCGCGAGCGCCTGCGTCAGGCGGCGGCGCGAGACCGGCAGGGCAAGAGAGCGCGGAAAAGACGAGGCAGGCATGACGGACTCCGGCAGGACGGCCGCCGCCGGTGCGGCAGCCACTTCGTCAATATGCCCCATCGGGTATCAGGCGTCTTGATCGGCGTCACGCGCCGGTGTGCCCTCGGCCGGCCGGCCGGCGCGGTTCGAGCCGGCGACCAGGTCGAAGCGCAGCAGCCGGCACTCGATCGGGCCGTTCCACATCGGCACGCGCCGGCTCTCCTTCAGGCGCATCGCCTGGCCGAGCTTCGCGTCCGGCGTCAGCACCCAGGCGGTCCAGCCGGCGTGGTGGCGCTTCCAGTGCGCCGCCAGCGACGAGAAGAAGGCCTGCGAGGTGCCGCCGCCATCGAAGTCCTCGCGCACCAGGCGCGCGGCCTGGCCGGCCGAGCCGGTGCCCTTGGCGTCGATGCGCTCGCCGTAGGGCGGGTTGAGCACCAGCACGCCGCGCTCGGCCGGGCAGGGGCGCTGCAGCGCGTCCATCGTCTTGAACTCGATCGCATGCGCGACGCCCGCCCGCTCGGCATTGCGGGTGGCGAAGTCGGTCATCCGGAAGGACACATCGCCGGCGAAGACCGGCACCGCCGGCGCATGCACCCGCGCGCGCGCCTCGGCCTTCATCGCCTGCCAGGCCGGGGCCTCGAGGCGGAAGGGCTGCAGCCGCTCGAAGGCGAAGCTGCGCTGCAGGCCCGGCGCGATGCCGCAGGCGATCTGCGCCGCCTCGATCGCGATGGTGCCGGCGCCGCAGCAGGGGTCGAGCAGCGCGCCGTCCTCGGGCCGGCCATGCCAGCCGGCGGCGGCCAGCATCGCCGCGGCCAGCGTCTCCTTCAGCGGCGCCTCGCCCTTGGCCTCGCGCCAGCCGCGCTTGAACAGCGCCTCGCCGCTGAGGTCGACCGAGATCGTCGCGTGGTCCTCGTGCAGGTGCAGCACCAGCGACAGGTCGGGGCGGTGCGGATCGACATTGGGGCGCTCGCCGCTGTCCTCGCGCATCACGTCGCAGACGGCGTCCTTGATGCGCAGCGAGGCGAAATGCAGGCTCTGCAGCGGCGAGCGCACTGCGGTGGTGTCCACCCGCAGCGTCTGGCGCGGCGTGATCCACTCGGACCAGCGCACGCTGCAGGCCAGCTCGTAGAGATCGCGCTCGTCGCGGTAGCCGCCCTCGGCGACCTGCCACAGCACGCGCTGCGCCAGACGGCTCTCGAGGTTGAGCCGCATCGCGGTGGCGGCGCTGCCGATCAGCGAGACGCCGCCCCGCTCGGCGCGCACCGACTCGGCCGCACGCGGCGCGCCGGCGGCCGTCAGGATGGCGCGGACCTCGTCGGCCAGCAGCGGCTCGACGCCAGCGGCGCAGGGAAGAAACAGGGGCGAGGGGTTCAGGACGGCAGGCATGGCGCGATTGTCGCCGCCCCAGGCCGCCGCCATGCGGCCAGACGCGACGCAAGGAACAGATACAGCCGTTGCAGTGCGCCAGCGCCCTTCTTAAGCCAGCCGGAATCGAAGCCCGGTCAACCGCGACAGACTCTGCCGCGTCATAGAGACACCGGTGCGTCCTGCCTCTGCACCCGCCGCATCTGCAGCGCGCCGGCCCACCTTGCCTGGAGAACACGCATGAACAAGACTTTCCTCCGTCCCGCCTCGCCCGCTCTCGTCGCCACCGTCGCTGCCGCGCTGCTGCTGGGCGGCTGCGCGAACATGAGCGAGCGCCAGAAGGGCACCGCGGTCGGCGCGGGCATCGGCGCCGGCGTCGGCGCGGTGATCGGCAAGACCACCGGCGGCAAGGCCGGCACCGGTGCGGTGGTCGGCGGCGCCATCGGCGCGGTCGCCGGCAACCTGTGGTCCAAGCGCATGGAGGACAAGCGCCGCGAGATGGAGCAGGCCACCGCCGGCACCGGCGTGACGGTCGCCCGCACCGACGACAACCAGCTGCGCGTCAACCTGCCCGGCGACATCTCCTTCGACACCGGCCGCTCCAACATCCGCCCCGACATGGCGCCGATCCTGAGCAAGTTCGCGCAGGGGCTGGACGGCTCGATGAACGTGCAGATCACCGGCCACACCGACAGCCAGGGCAGCGACGCGATCAACAACCCGCTGTCGAAGGACCGCGCCGATGCGGTGCGCGACTATCTGGTCGCCCAGGGCGTGCCGGCCACCCGCATCAGCACCGTCGGCCGCGGCGAGCATCAGCCGATCGCCGACAACACCACCGCCGAAGGCCGCGCGAAGAACCGCCGCGTCGAGATCTTCCTGCGCGAGCCGGCCAAGACCGGCGGCTGAAACCGGCTGAGGCCGCCTCAGTCCCGCCTCAGTCCCACATCAGCAGTTCGGCCAGACGGCGCGTGACCCAGCGCGCCTCGTCCTCGGAGAAGCCGGACTCGGGCTGCGCCAGGCCCTGCTCGATGCGCACCAGCACCTCGTCCTCCGACACGCCCAGGTCGAAGTGGATGTGCTGCGCCTGCGCCACCAGCTGCTGCGACAGGTCCTCGCACAGCTCGTAGCGCTCGCGCACCTGCGCCACCGGCGTGCGCAGCCGGGTGCGGCTGCGGTCGCGGTGCAGGTCGAGGAAGGATTCGGGGAGGAGGATCTGGTTCTCGTCGGACATGGTGGCGCCAGTGTAGGCGCGCCGTCCTACAGCCTCCCGCGCCCACCGCCGATGCAGCCCGACCCGCCACGCGGCGACCATGACTCCCATGGAACGGCACTTCGCCGCACCAGCCAACACCCCCAAGGAGTCATGCCATGAACAAGGATCAAGTCGAAGGCCGTCTGGAAACCGTCAAGGGCCACATCAAGGAAGCCGCCGGCAAGGTGGTCGGCAACAAGGCGCTGGAGGCCGAAGGCCGCATCGACCAGGTCGCCGGCAAGACCCAGTCGAACTACGGCGACGCCAAGGAAAAGGCCGCCGACGCGGTCAAGAAGATCTGACCGGCCTGACGCCGGGCGCCTGACCCCTCGCCACCACGCCACGCTCGCCGGGAGAGCCTCCATGCTGCTGATCAATCGGGACCAGATCCAGGGCCGCCTCATGACAGCCCGCGGACTGATGAAGCGGGCCCTCGGCTGGGCCAGCCTGAACACGCTGATGCAGGCCGACGGCGAGCTCGACCGCATGGCGGGACTGCAGCAGGCACGCTTCGGCGACGCCTGCTGGCGGGTGGCGCGGCGCTCGGAGCAGGAACGCCTGCAGCGGATATGGTGACCACGCCCCGGCACCGATGGGCTGACGCCCTTTCCGACTCATTCGACCAGGAGACCGATCATGCTCAAGTGGGCTCTGATCTTCGCCGTGATTTCGCTGGTGGCCGGCCTGTTCGGCTTCACCGGCATGGCCGCCGGCGCGGCGGGCATCGCCAAGGTGCTGTTCGTGCTGTTCCTGCTGGTGGCCGTCGTGTTCCTGGTGCTCGGCTACAAGGGCGTGCGCGCCATCAGCCGATAGCGCCCGGCGTGGCCGCGGCCGACGACAGCGCGGGCCGGCCGACCAGGCTGGCCAGCAGCGCGCAGCCAGCCACGCCCGCCACCATCGGCAGCGCGCCGTGCGCATGGCCGCCCAGCGCCGACACCAGCGCCATCACCAGCGCGCCGCAGACCATCTGCACCGTGCCGATCAGCGCCGAGGCGGTGCCGGCGATCGCGCCGTGGCGGTCCAGCGCCAGCACCGGCACCGTCGGCGCCACCAGCCCCAGGCCGCCGTAGGCGACGAAGAGCAGCGCCACCAGCACCTCGAGCCGGTCGACGCCGGCGAGCGTCAGCGCCAGCAGCAGCGCGCTGGCCGCCAGATAGCCCGCCAGGCCGCGCCGGATCACCCACGGCAGACCGTGGCGCTGGCACAGCCGCACATTGAGCTGCGCCGCGCCGATGAAGGCCACCGCGTTCAGCCCGAACAGCAGGCCGTACTGCGTCGGCGTCACGCCGTGGTGCTCGATCATCACGAAGGACGAATGGCCCAGATAGGCCATGAAGCCCGACATCGCGAAGGCGCCGGTCAGCGCCAGCGCACGGAAATGGCCGTCGCGCAGCAGCTCGGCCACCGCCGCGAGCGTGCCCGCCAGCGTGGTGCCGCGGCGCGCCTCGACCGGGCGGCTCTCCTGCAGCTGCGTCAGCACCAGCGTCAGCGCGAGCAGCCCCAGCACGACGATGCAGCCGAAGATCCAGCGCCATCCCGCCAGCGCCACCACCAGGCTGCCGGCCAGCGGCGCCAGGATCGGCGAGACGCTGAACACCAGCATCAGCATCGCGCCCAGCCGCGCGGCCTCGACGCCGGTGTGCAGGTCGCGCACGACCGCGCGCGGAATGACCATGCCGGCGCAGGCGCCCACACCGGCGATGAAGCGCATCGCGATCAGCGTGCGCGCATCCGGCGCCAGCGCGCAGCCCAGGCTGCCCAGCACGAACAGCCCCAGCCCGACCATCAGCGGCACCCGCCGCCCGAAGCGATCCGACAGCGGCCCGTAGAGCATCTGGCACAGCCCGAGCGCGACGAAGAAGGCCGTCAGGCTCATCTGCACCTCGCCCGCGCTCGCGCCCAGCGCCTGCGCCATCTGCGGCATCGCCGGCAGGTACATGTCGATCGCGAACGGCCCGATCGCGGAGATCAGGCCCAGGATCAGGGCGTGGCGGAGCAGGGCAGCTTGGAACATCGGGCGGCAGGGCGGGCAAAGAGGGCATTGCACCATCTTCCGCGCGGCCGCGCCGGATCACACCCGTCATGCCAGCGCACCACCGCCCCCGTCATGCCCGCGCTCCCTCCCCGTCATGCCCGCGAAGGCGGGCACCCACGCAGGGCACGGCGGACGCCCATCGTGGGCCCTCGCCTGCGCGAGGGTGACGGGTGTCTCCAGTGTTTGTTGCGCAGTTCTTCACATTTCTTCGGCACACCGTCCAGCACAGGGATCAAGAACACAGCCTCCCTGCCACGCAATCCGGAAAAGGGAATTTCATAATTCGCAGCACTCTCCAGACATCCGGTACCGCAATTGACCCCCTACAACAGCCAGTACGTCGCATGGCAGCTTTCTCGTCGAATGAGCGGGGGCGGTCAGTCCGCAGATCTGCTGGCCTCCACGCTGGTGGATGCGCAGGTCGATCTGAACCCGCATCAGGTCGAGGCCGCGCTGTTCGCCTTCCGCAACCCGCTGTCGAAGGGCGTGATCCTGGCCGACGAGGTGGGGCTGGGCAAGACGATCGAGGCCGGCCTGGTGATCGCGCAGCGCTGGGCCGAGCGGCGCCGGCACATCCTGATCGTCGTGCCGGCCAACCTGCGCAAGCAGTGGCATCAGGAGCTGCTGGAGAAGTTCGGCATCGAGGCCCTGATTCTCGACAGCGACAGCCACAAGGGGCAGCGCGCCCAGGGCAACCCGCAGCCCTTCTTCCAGACCGCACGCCCGGTCATCTGCTCCTACCAGTTCGCCCAGCGCAAGGCCGATGAACTCCAGAGGGTGCGCTGGGATCTGGCGGTGCTGGACGAAGCCCACCGGCTGCGCAACGCCTGGCGACCGAACAACGTCATCGGCCGCACGCTGAAGGCGGCGCTGGGCTCGGTGCAAAAGGTGCTGCTCACGGCCACGCCGCTGCAGAACTCGCTGCTGGAGCTGTACGGGCTGGTCAGCCTGGTCGACGAGCGGGTGTTCGGCGATCTGGCGAGCTTTCGCGACCAGTTCGGCAACCTCCACCAGGCCGAGACCTTCGCCCGGCTGCGCAGCCGGCTGCAGAACGTCTGCACGCGCACGCTGCGCCGTCAGGTGCAGCCCTATGTCTCCTACACCCGTCGCATCCCGCTGGTCGAGACCTTCACGCCGTCGCAGGATGAGCAGGTGCTGCGGGAGCTGGTGGCCGAGTACCTGCGGCGGCCGTCGCTGAACGCCTTGCCGGCGGGACAGCGGCAGCTCATCTCGCTGGTGCTGTGGAAGCTGCTGGCGTCGAGCAGCTTCGCGATCGCTGGTGCGCTGGGCACGATGCTGGAGCGGCTGGAAGCGCAGCTCGCGGACCAGGGCGGTGACCCGTCCGGCCGGAACGATGGGCTGGTCGAGCGACTCGATCAGGACTACGAGGCGCTTGACGAGACCGCCGAGGAATGGAGCGAGCCGGAGCCAGCGCAGGATCGGGACCAGGATCAGGCGCTGCTCGACGAGGTCACCCGCCACGGGCTGGCGGCGGAGGTGGCCGAGCTGCAGGCCTTCCGGCATCTGGCGCTCAACATCCGCGACAACGTCAAGGGCGGCACGCTGCTGCAGGCGCTGGCCAAGGCCTTCGAGCAGACCGCCCGGCTCGGGGCGCAGCCCAAGGCCCTGATCTTCACCGAGTCGCGGCGCACGCAAGACTACCTGCTCGACCTGCTGGAGCGCGAGGGCAGTCCGTATGCCGGCCAGGTCGTGCTGTTCAACGGCACCAACACCGGGCCGCAGGCCCAGCGCATCTACCGCGACTGGCTGGCGCGTCATGCCGGCACCGACCGGATCACCGGCTCGAAGACCTCGGACATGCGCGCGGCGCTGGTCGAGCATTTCCGCGACCACGCCCGGATCATGATCGCCACCGAGGCTGGCGCCGAGGGCATCAACCTGCAGTTCTGTTCGCTGGTCATCAACTACGACCTGCCGTGGAACCCGCAGCGGGTGGAGCAGCGCATCGGCCGCTGCCACCGCTACGGGCAGAAGCACGATGTGGTGGTGGTCAACTTCGTCGATCTGAGCAACCCGGCCGACCGGCGGGTGTACGAACTGCTGGCGGTGAAGTTCCAGCTCTTCGAGGGCGTCTTCGGCGTCAGCGACGAGGTGCTGGGCACGATCAGCAGCGGCGTGGACTTCGAGCGCCGCATTGCCGAGATCTACCAGTCCTGCCGCACGCCGGAAGAGATCGAGACCTCGTTCCGGCAACTGCAGTCGGATCTGGCGGCCGAGATCAGCGATTCCATGATCAAGACGCGGCAGTTGCTGCTGGAGAACTTCGACGAGGCGGTGCAGGAGCGCCTGAGGCTGCGCGCGGTCGAGAGCCAGCAGGCCCGCGACCGGCACGAGCAGTGGCTGATGCAGCTCACGCGGGCCGAGCTGGGCGACGCAGCCCGTTTCGATGTGCAGGGCGACAGCTTCGCGCTGCGGCAGCCACCGGCCGGGCTGTCGCCCGAGGAAGCGCCGGCCGGGCGCTACGAGCTGCCCCGGCATGGCAGCGGCGAGGCGCATGTCTACCGGGTCGGGCATCCGCTGGCGCAGCACCTGATCGCCCGGGCGCGCGACCGGGTGCTGCCGGTGGCGCGGCTGGTGCTGGACTACGAGGCCTACGGCCGCAAGGTCTCGACGCTGGAGCCGCTGCGGGGCGCTCAGGGCTGGCTGGCGCTGAGCGTGCTGACGATCGCGTCGATGGGCGCGGCCGAGGACATCCTGCTGCTGGCGGCCACCGATGCCGACGGCCGGCCGCTACCCGACGAGGACGCCGAGAAGCTGCTGCGGCTGCCGGCTCGGGGGGTGGAGGAAGGCTCGGACGCGACGGCGCAGGTGCCGTCCCTGCTGGCGCTGGCGCTGGAGCGGCAGCAGCAGACCCGCGTCGAGGAGGTCAACCAGCGCAATCTGAGCCACTTCGACACCGAGGTGCAGAAGCTCGACGCCTGGGCGGACGATCTGAAGAACAGCCTGGAGCAGGAGGTCCGGGAAATCGACCGCGAGATCAAGGAGGTGCGGCGCACCGCGTCGGTGGCGGCCACGCTCGACGAGAAGCTGAGCCGGCAGAAGCGCCAGAAGGAGCTGGAAGGCAAGCGCAACCAGTTGCGGCGGCGCATCTTCGACCGGCAGGACGAGATCGACACGCAGCGGGGCCGTCTGATCGATGATCTGGAAAGTCGCCTGCAGCAGCGCCATGAGGTGCGCCGCCAGTTCGCGGTGCAATGGCAACTGGGCTGAGTCATTGGGCTGACCACGGGAGAACACATGTCCGCCACCAACTTCAAGACCGAGAACAACACCTACCGCAAGCTGATCGGCAACGGCCTGACCTACCGGATTCCGCGTTTCCAGCGCGACTACAGCTGGACGGACGAGGAATGGGAGGACCTGTGGGCTGACATCCTCGGCACCGTCTGCGATGGTGGGGAGCCGGCGCATTACATGGGTTATCTCGTGCTGCAGTCGCGCAACGAGAAGAGTTTCGATGTCATCGACGGCCAGCAGCGGCTCACCACGCTGAGCCTGATCGTGCTGGCGGTGCTGAGCAACCTCAAGCGGCTGGTGGCGGAGGGCAAGAACCCGGACCACAACCGCCAGCGGCTGGACCAGATCCGCAGCACCTACATCGGCTATCTGGACCCGGTGACGCTGGTGACGCAGAGCAAGCTCACGCTCAACCGCAACAACGACAGCTATTTCCAGAGCTATCTGGTGCCGCTGGGGCATCTGCCGGTGCGGGGTTTCCGGGCGTCCGAGCACAGCCTGCGCAAGGCGTTCGAGTGGTTCGAGCGGCGGGTGCGCGACCATGTGCGCAAGCAGGGCGGCGACGAGGGCGTGGCACTGGCAAGCCTGGTCGAGACGATGAGCGACCGGCTGTTCTTCACCGTCATCAGCGTGACCGACGAGCTGAACGCCTACAAGGTGTTCGAGACGCTCAACGCACGGGGCGTGCGGCTGTCGTCCACCGATCTGCTGAAGAACTACCTGTTCTCGGTGCTGCACAAGCAGCATGGCGAGCACCCGCACGAGATGCAGGCGCTGGAGGACCGCTGGGAGTCGATGGTCACGCGGCTGGGGGCGGAGAGTTTTCCGGATTTCCTGCGCAGCCACTGGAACAGCCGACGCACCTTTGTGCGCACCGGTGATCTGTTCAAGTCGATCCGCGGCAAGGTGGGCGACCGGGCAGCGGTGTTCGATCTGCTGCGTGGGATGGAGGAGGACATGGACACCTACCTCGCACTGACCAACCCGGAAGCGTCGCACTGGCCCGAGAAGCTCAAGGCCAGCGCCCAGCAGTTGCGCATGTTCCGGGTGCGGCAGTCGTTTCCGCTGATCCTGGCGGCGGCGCGGCATCTGGGCCTGGACGACCTGGGGCGGGTGCTGCGGGGTTGCGTGGTGATCGCCTTTCGCTACAACGTGATCGGCAACCTGCCCACCAACGATCAGGAGCGGGTGTATTACGGCGCAGCGCAGCGCATCATCGTGGCGGGCGCCGGGGGCGTCACGGCCAACACCATCCTGGAATCGCTGCACGAGATCTATCCGCGTGACGAGGCGTTCCGGGTCGCGTTCTCGGAGAAGGTGATTCGCACCAGCGATTCGCGCAACAACCGGGTGGTGCGCTACATCCTGTGCGCGCTGGAGCACCAGCACAGCGGGCAGGACTACGAGTTCGAGAGCGCCACGTTCAATGTCGAGCATGTGCTGCCGCAGCACCCGGGGCAGGGCTGGGAGCGGTTTTCCGAGGAGGAAATCGAGGCGATGACCTACCGCATCGGCAACATGGCCCTGCTGACGAAGGGCGCGAACAAGGATCTGGGCAATCTGGCGTATGAGGCCAAGCGGGCGGTGTACCAGGCGAGCAATTTCGGCCTGACGCAGAAGCTGGGGGACGAGAACGATCACTGGTCGCCCGAGCGCATCGAATCCCGCCAGAAGGGCCTGGCCAAGATCGCGACGGCCGTGTGGCGCATCGATCAACTTTCCTGAGCTGACATTTTCATGACCCGACAAAAACTCGAACTCACCTGGATCGGCAAGGACCAGCGCCCGCGCCTGGAGCCGCGCATCCTGCTGGAGAATCCGGCGCGCAGCCACCACGCGGCGCAGCGTGTCTCTGAAAACGACCTGTTCGACAACCGGCTGATCAAGGGCGACAACCTGCTGGCGCTGAAGGCGCTGGAGGCGGAATTCACGGGCAAGGTGAAATGTGTCTTCATCGACCCGCCGTACAACACGGGCAGCGCCTTCACGCATTACGACGACGGCCTGGAGCATTCGATCTGGCTCGGCCTGATGCGCGACCGCCTCGAAATCATCCGCAACCTGCTGTCCGACGATGGCTCGCTGTGGATCACGATCGACGACAACGAGGCGCATTACCTCAAGGTTCTGTGCGATGAGGTTTTTGGGCGTTCAAATTTCGTCGCAAATGCTGTTTGGCAAAAGAAATACACGATTTCCAATGATTCAAAATGGCTTGCGGAAACTCATGACCATGTTTTGATTTATGCAGTCCATAAGGAGAAGTGGCGCCCCAATCGCTTAGGCCGGACGGCGGAAATGGATAGCCGGTATAGGAATCCAGACAATCATCCCAAGGGTCCGTGGAAAGCAACGCCACTGTATGCAAAACGCACAGGCTCAGAAAAAGAGCAGGCATTTCAATTTAAATTTAAGAATGGGGTCGTTTGGTCGCCTCCTCCCGGGAACTCACCGCGATTTCCTGCGGATGCATTACGCCGAATGGACGAAAATAATGAAATTTGGTTTGGCATTGACGGCTCTGCCAATCCATCAAGGAAAACATTCCTTTCTGAACTAAAACTGGCTGACCCTCCTGCCCCCACGATTTGGTTACATACAGAGGCTGGCCACAATCACGAAGCACGAGACGAAGTCAAGAGTGTCAATCCAACTGACTCGTTCGCAACACCAAAACCAGAAAAGCTAATGAAGCGAGTGCTAGATCTAGCAACCAATCCGGGTGATCTGGTTCTTGATTCCTTCGCCGGTTCCGGCACGACCGGCGCCGTGGCGCACAAGATGGGTCGGCGGTGGATCATGGTGGAGATTGGCGAGCACGCCGACACGCACATCGTGCCGCGGCTGAAGAAGGTGATCGACGGGCAAGACCCGGGCGGCGTGACCGACGCGACCGGCTGGAAGGGCGGCGGCGGCTTCCGCTACTACACGCTCGCCCCCACGCTGCTGACCACCGACGCCTGGGGCAACCTCGTCATCAACCCCGAGTACAACGCCCCCATGCTCGCCGAGGCCATGTGCAAGCTCGAAGGCTTCACCTACGCCCCCTCCGAAACCCTGTGGTGGCAGCACGGCCGCAGCAGCGAGCGCGACTTCCTCTGCGTCACCACCCAGACCCTCGGCCTGCAGCAGCTCGAAGCCCTCGCCGACGAGGTCGGCCCCGAACGCTCGCTGCTGGTGTGCTGCAGCGCCTTCACCGGCATCAGCGCCACGGAGGCCGCCACCCGCTGGCCGAACCTCACGATCAAGAAGATCCCCAAGATGGTCAAGGACCGCTGCGAATGGGGCCACGACGACTACAGCCTGAACGTGTCGAACCTGCCGATGGCCAAGAAGCCAGCCGGGCCCGCGCAGGACGATCTGTTTGGTGGGGACGGCGCATGAGCGACCCGAACGCAGCCCCAGCGCCAGCACAGGAAGGCGAGTTCCTGCTCTACCAGACTGCCGATGCGCAAAGCAGAGTTCAGACCAGGCTTGTGGATGGCTCTCTCTGGTTGTCGCAACGACAGATGTCCGAGCTTTACCAGAAGGACGTGCGCACCATCAATGAGCATCTCAAGAACATCTACAACGACGGAGAGCTGGATCCTGCCTCAACTATCCGGAAATTCCGGATAGTTGCCCAGGAAGGCATCCGCACCGTTGAACGACAGGTAGACCACTACAACCTTGACGCCGTGCTGCATGTCGGCTATCGAGTGAGATCCCTCCGCGGAGCCCAGTTCCGCCAATGGGCCACCGAGACGCTGAAGGGCTATCTGACCAAAGGCTTCGTGCTGGATGACGATCGTTTCAAGCGTGGCGCAGATGCAGACTACTTCGAGGAGCTGCTGGCACGCATCCGCGACATCCGCTCCTCCGAGCAGGTTTTCTGGCGCAAGGTGCTCGACATCTACGCCACCAGCATCGACTACGACCCCCGCGCTGAGGCCGCACAACGCTTCTTTGCCACGGTGCAGAACAAGATGCACTGGGCTGCCCACGGCCACACTGCCGCAGAGCTGATCGCCCTGCGGGCCAATGCAGACCAGCCACAGGCCGGGTTGCTGACCTGGGCCGCCGCCTCCGAAGGGGGGGCGCCACGCAAGGCAGATGCGGTGATCGCCAAGAACTATCTGAACGCCCAAGAGCTGGAGGTCTTGAACCGCATCGTCACCGCCTACCTGGAATTTGCCGAGCTGCAGGCCCTGAACCGGCAGGCCATGACCATGGCGCAGTGGATCACCAAGCTGGACGATTTCCTGCGCCTATCGGGTCGCGAGGTGCTGCAACACGCCGGTCGCATCACCGCCGAGGCTGCACAGCAGAAAGCCACCACCCAGTTCGAGCTGTACCGCGAACGCCAGAAAGCGGTGCCAAGCCGAGCCGAGCAAGACTTCGAGGCCGCCTTGCTGCAGCCAGTCAAGGCACTGGAACGCACGCGCAAGATCACATCCGAACCAAAGAGCAAGACCAAGTCCGTCACACGGACCAAGAAGGGGAGCAGCGCATGAGCCAGCGCGACGTCAACGCCATCACCGGCCGCCTGAGCCTGCGGCCGCCACAACAGGAATCCCTGACCCGACTGGCCCGGGCCCTCACCGAACAGCCCGGCCTGCTGCGGCACGAGCGCAGCCCCGCCGACGTGGCGAACCTGCTCGCCGCGCTCAAGCCGCTGTTCCCGACGCTGCAGGACTTCGAGCGCGAGTTTCCGTCGCTGTGTTTCGCGCTGGCCACCGGCGTGGGCAAGACGCGGCTGATGGGGGCCTTCATCGCCTACCTGCACCAGGCGCACGGCATCCGCAACTTCTTCGTCCTCGCCCCCAACCTGACGATCTACGACAAGCTCATCACCGACTTCACCCCCAACACGCCCAAGTACGTGTTCAAGGGCGTCTCCGAGTTCGCCTTCGCCCACCCGGTCATCATCACCGGCGACACCTACGAGGAACGGGCCTCGGCGCTCGGCGACCTGTGGAGCGGCGTGCGCATCAACATCTTCAACATCGCCAAGATCAGCTCCGAGGTCCGTGGCGGCAAGGCCCCGCGCATCAAGCGCCTGTCGGAATACATCGGCCAGAGCTATTTCGACTATCTCGCCGCCCTGCCCGACCTCGTGCTGCTGATGGACGAGTCGCACCGCTACCGCGCCACGGCCGGCCTGCGCGCCCTCAACGAGCTGAAACCGGTGCTGGGGCTGGAGCTGACCGCCACCCCGTTCGTGGAAACCACGAAGGGCCCGGTGCCGTTCAAGAACGTCGTGCTCGACTACCCGCTGCGCCGCGCGATGGAAGACGGCTTCGTCAAGGAACCGGTCGTCGTCACGCAGCGCAACTTCGACGCCAAGGCGCTGCCGCCCGAGGAGGTCGAGCGCGTCAAGCTGCGCGACGGCGTGCGCCTGCACGAGGCCACCAAGGTCGAGCTGAAGACCTACGCCCGCACGCACGACGTGCGCGAGGTCAAGCCCTTCATGCTGATCATCGCCCGCGACACGGTGCACGCCGGGGCGCTGCTGGCGCACCTGCAATCCACCGACTTCTTCGAGGGCCGCTACCGCGGCAAGGTCATCCAGGTCGACAGCAGCAAGAGCGGCGCCGACGAGGAAGAGATGATCCGCAAGCTGCTGGCCGTCGAGCAGGTCAGCGAGCCGACCGAGATCGTCATCCACGTCAACATGCTGAAAGAGGGCTGGGACGTCACCAACCTCTACACCATCGTGCCGCTGCGCGCCGCCAACGCCCGCACGCTGGTGGAGCAGTCGATCGGCCGCGGCCTGCGCCTGCCCTACGGCCGGCGCACCGGCGTCGAGGCCGTGGACCGCCTGAACATCGTCGCGCACGACCGCTTCCAGGAGATCGTGGACGACGCCAACAAGCCCGACTCGCCGCTGCGCCAGATCCGCCGCATCGAGCTGGACCCGGAGCACGAGCAGCCGCAGCGCGCCCAGAGCCTGACCGTCGTGCCGAATCTGGCCAGCCGGCTGGGCCTGGCGCCCGCCACGTCCGGCGGCAGCTCGCCCGCGGCGGTGCCCCAGGAACAAGCCAACGCGACCACAGCGCCAGACAGCCCCCGCCTGCCATCGCCCGCGCCGGTCTTCACGACCGAGCCGGAGCGGCAGGCCGCCGTCAAGGTCATGGAGGTCATCGGCCGCTACGAGGCGCGCACGGCCGACACGCCGAACCGCCAGGCGCTGCTCAGGCCCGAGGTGCAGGCCCGCATCACCGCCGAGGTCCGGGAACTGCTGCCTCCGGCACAGGACAGCCTGCCGGGCATCGACGCCCCGACGACGGAAGTCGATCTGCAGGCCGTCGTGGCCCTGACCGTACAGGAGGTGGTGCGCCAGACCATCGACATCCCGCGCATCGCCGTGGTGCCTCAGGGCGAGGTCACCAGCGGCTTCACGCCGTTCACGCTCGACCTGACCGGCCTGCACCTGCAGCCGAAGGATCGTGCGCTGGTGCTGCAGCGCCTGCGAGACAACCAGCAGACCATCTTGTCAGCGGATACCGGCCCAAAGGAAAAACGGCTGGAGGACTACATCGTCCATGCGCTGATCGACTTCGACGACATCGACTACAACACCCAGGCCGGGCTGCTCTACGACCTGGCCAGCCAGATGGTGGCGCACCTGCGCAGCTACCTGAAGGACGACGACGAGGTTCACAACGTGCTGAGCCTGGACCGCAAGCTGATCGCGGACGAGATCCATGCCCAGATGATGGCCCACCATGTCGAGTCCGCCACCGCCTATGCGGTCGAGGTGCGCCGTGGCTTCACCGCGCTCAAGGAGCCCACCTTCACGATGGGCCCGGGCGAGCAGGTACGCCACTACCGCGACACGGTGCGCGAGCCCGGCCGCATCAAGCAGATGGTGTTCGGCCACTTCGAGCGCTGCCTGTTCCCGCTGCAGAAGTTCGACTCCGACACCGAACGCCGCTTTGCGGTCCTGCTGGAGCGTGACAGCGAGAAGTGGTTCAAGCCGGCCAAGGGCCAGTTCCAGCTCTACTACAAGTTCGGGGTGAACCAGCCGGAATACCTCCCGGACTTCGTCGCCGAGACGGCGGACACCCTGCTGATGGTCGAGACCAAGGCCAGCACCAGCCTGAACGATGCCGAGGTGCAGGCCAAGGCCGAGGCCGGCGCGACCTGGTGCAGCCACGCCACAACACACGCCAGCAAAACCGGCGGCAAGCCCTGGAAATACCTGCTCGTTCCGCATGAGCAGGTCACCGAGGACAAGGCGCTGGCGGACTTCCTGCGCTTCGAGCGTCAGGCCTGACCGGCCTTCACCTTCAGACGCCACGCATGCAGCAGCGGCTCGGTGTAGCCGCTCGGCTGTTCCTTGCCCTTGAAGACCAGATCCAGCGCGGCCTGGAAGGCGGCGCCCTGCGGGTTGGCGACCAGCGACTTGTAGGCGGCGTCACCGGCGTTCTGTGCGTCGACCTTGGCGGCCATGCGGCTGAAGGACTCGCGCACCTGGCTTTCAGTCACCACGCCGTGGTGCAGCCAGTTGGCGACGTGCTGGCTGGAGATGCGCAGCGTCGCGCGGTCTTCCATCAGGCCGATGTCGTTGATGTCGGGCACCTTCGAGCAGCCCACGCCCTGGTCGACCCAGCGCACCACATAGCCCAGGATGCCCTGGATGTTGTTGTCGATCTCCTGCTGCTTCTCGGCCTCGGACCACTTGGCTTCGGCGACCACGGGAATGGTCAGCAGGTCGGTCAGCAGCTTGTCGGTGACGGCCGCGTTGCCGGCGTCACCGCTGGCCTCGATCGCCTTCTGCACGTCCGACACCAGCACCTGGTGGTAGTGCAGCGCGTGCAGCGTGGCGGCGGTCGGGCTCGGGGTCCAGGCGGTGTTGGCGCCGGCCTTCGGGTGGCCGATCTTTGCCTTCAGCATCTCGGCCATCAGGTCCGGCATCGCCCACATGCCCTTGCCGATCTGGGCGCGGCCGCGCAGGCCGCAGGCCAGGCCGATCAGCACGTTGCGGCGCTCGTAGGCGGCGATCCAGCTGCTCGTCTTGATGTCGCCCTTGCGCATCATCGGGCCGGCCAGCATGGCGGTGTGCATCTCGTCGCCGGTGCGGTCGAGGAAGCCGGTGTTGATGAAGGCCACGCGCGACGAGGCGGCGGCGATGCAGGCCTTCAGGTTGACCGAGGTGCGGCGCTCCTCGTCCATGATGCCCAGCTTGACGGTCGAGTCGGCCAGGCCCAGCAGCTGCTCGACGCGGCCGAACAGCTCGGCGGCGAAGGCCACTTCGGCCGGGCCGTGCATCTTCGGCTTGACGATGTAGACCGAGCCCTTGCGCGAGTTGCGCAGGCCCGGCGTGCCCAGGCCCTTGAGGTCATGCAGCGCGATGGTCGTGGTGATGACCGCGTCCATGATGCCTTCGGGGATCTCGCGGCTGTCGGCGCCCCACAGGATGGCCGGGTTGGTCATCAGGTGGCCGACGTTGCGCACGAACAGCAGGCTGCGGCCGTGCAGCACCACTTCGCCCTGGCCGCTGGCGGCCGAGTAGACGCGGTCGGCGTTCAGGCCGCGCGTCATTTCCTTGCCGCCCTTCGAGAAGGTCTCGGTCAGCGTGCCGCGCAGGATGCCCAGCCAGTTGCGGTAGCCGACCAGCTTGTCCTCGGCGTCCACCGCGGCGACCGAGTCTTCCAGGTCGAGAATCGTCGACAGCGCGGCTTCCACCACCACGTCGGACACGCCGGCGGCGTCGCTGGCGCCGATGACGGTCGAGCGGTCGATGCGGATGTCGATGTGCAGGCCGTTGTGCGCCAGCAGGATGCTGGTCGGGCTGGCGGCCTCGCCCTGGTAGCCGACCAGCTGGGCCGGGACTTCCAGGCCGGTGAGGGCGCCGCCGGTGGTCTTGACCACCAGCTGGCCGGCCTCGACCGCGTAGCCTGCGGCGGCCTTGTGGCTGGCGTTGACCAGCGGCGCGGCCTGGTCGAGGAAATCGCGGGCGAAGGCGATGACCTTGGCGCCGCGCGCCGGGTTGTAGCCACGGCCCTTCTCGGCGCCGCCTTCTTCGGAGATGGCGTCGGTGCCGTACAGCGCGTCATAGAGCGAGCCCCAGCGCGCGTTGGCGGCGTTCAGCGCATAGCGGGCGTTCAGGATCGGCACCACCAGCTGCGGGCCGGCCTGGATGGCCAGCTCGTCGTCGACGTTGGCGGTCGTGGTCTGCACCTCGGCCGGCACCGGCACGATGTAGCCGATCTTCTCCAGGAAGGCGCGGTAGGCGGCCATGTCGGCGACCGGGCCCGGGTTGGCCTGGTGCCAGCCGTCCATCTCGGTCTGGATGCGGTCGCGCTCCAGCAGCAGCGCGGCGTTCTTCGGCGCCAGGTCGCGCACGATCGCATCGAAGCCGGCCCAGAAGGCGGCCGAGTCGACGCCCGTGCCCGGCAGGACCTGGTCCTCGACGAAGCGGAACAGCTCGGTGGCCACTTGCAGGCCGTGGATGGAGGTGCGGTCGGTCATGGTGTCAGCCTCGGATGAACGGTGAAGGAGGTGGAACGGATCAGATCAGGTCAGAAGAAGCCGAGCACGTCGCGCAGGCTGGTGCCGGTGCGGGTGGGCTCGGTGCCGAGCGGGTCCAGCGGCAGGCCGGCGCGGTTGACCCACAGCGTGGTGTAGCCGAACCAGGTGGCGCCGATGGCGTCCCAGCCGTTGCTGGAGACGAAGAGGATCTGGCGCGCATTCAGGCCCAGCGTCTTCGGGCCGAGCGCGTAGGCGCGCGGGTCGGTCTTGAAGGCCCGCGCCGGCTCGACGCTGATGACATGGTCGAGCAGCGGCCCCAGGCCGGCGCTGCGCACCGCGATGCCGAGCATGCCGGGATCGCCGTTGCTCAGGATGCCGGCCGGAATGCCGCGCGCCTTCAGGCCTTCGAGCACCTCGCGCACCTCGGGGAATGCGCTCAGGTGCCGGTACTGGTTCATCAGCGCCAGTTCGACATCGGTGTCGAGCACCTGGCCGAGCCGCGCGCAGGCGAAGCGCAGCGCATCGCGCGTCAGCTCCCAGAACGGGCGATAGCGCGAGCCGTCGGGCGCGCTCATCGTCACCAGCCGGGTGTATTCGATCTGCTTGTCGCGCCACAGCAGCGCCAGCGCCTCGCCGCGGCCGGGAAAGCGCTGCTCGGCCACCAGCGCCACGCTGTAGACATCGAACAGCGTGCCGTAGGCGTCGAACAGGACGGCCTGGGGGGCGGTGGTGGCGGACAGCTTGTGCATGGTGGACGCCACTGTATTGCAACCTTACAAGATCATTGATGGCTTGAAAATCCAATGATTTGTGACTGAAATGCGTGTAATTCCTGAACTGAGGACTTGTCGCCCGCGCGCTCCCCGAGGGACCGGAGAGAGGGAAGGAGGGAGCGAAGGGGCAAGCCTCGACCCAGCACGCCGCGGCGGTGAAGCCGCGCAGGCGTGTCGGGCTGGCCCCTGGGCGTGGACGGCATGACGCGGACCATCGGTCGGTCAGTCGGTCGCATTCGGGGGTCGCGGGCGGTTTCGACGCGCGCGACAGGCTGCCTTCAGGGCTCGAACGCCCCACCACACCCGTGGCAGCTTGCGCCTCTGGGTCGCCGGTGTCGTGGTTCCCGCTCTACCGGCGTGGGTGGCCCGCGCGCCGAGCCGGGACGCGCACAGGGGGCGACAAGTCCGTGGAAGAGAACCCCTGTGGCGTGACGTGCAGACGCGCGAACGCCGACGGGCGCCCCACGGTGTGCGGGGCGCGCGGAGTCGGTCGGTCCGTGGTGAGCGGGGTCAGCGCAGGCGCGGCGGGCGGCGCAGCCAGCAGGGGATCAGACGAGCGGGGAAATGGAGGGCGTCAGCCATGAATGGCTCCTTGCGACAGGTTCGAACCTGCCTCCCTCCCTGCCAAGAGAGGGGTGGCAGACCGTGCGGGTTGGCAGACCGGGCAAGGACCGGCAGGGGTTGCCCCCTCCCACACGGCCCGCCATAGACGAAGCCATGCGCGCAGCTCACGCGCCGTAGGGACGTGAAAAAGCCGCGTCGGGCGCGGCTGCTGCGCCTTGCTTCCGGGCTGCCAAGCCCGTGCTCGCAGTAGGTGCGAGCGGCGCGAATCGTACATCAACAACGGCCGAAACCGCCGCGTCGGTCGATCAGACTTTGATTTGGAACCTCCGATAGTCCCCCAGGCGTTCGGACTCCTTGACGCTGTCGTGTGGGATCAGCAGGTACATCCACGGCTTCGCCCCCACGGATGCGGCATGGTCCGAGGCGTGTTGGCACCACTTCGCTGCCGCCGCAGCCTTGGCCTGCACTTCCTGCGTGTCGATGTCCGTGCGTGCCTTGGTCTCGGCCATGAAAATGACCGACTCAGTTTCCACGACAAAATCAGGCACGTATTCAGGCTGCTCTGATCCGAGCTTGTAGTAGATCTGGAACTGCCCCTTGGCGGGCTTCATCCATTTCAATGCGTCGCGCTCCAGAATAATGGCAAACCGGCGCTCGGTGTCGGAATCGAATTTCTGCAAGGGATACAGGCAGCGTTTGAACTCGCCGAACAGCATCTGCTTGATCTTGCCCAGATCGGTCACGGTTTCGCGGACGTTCCGAATGGGCTGCCCTGCCGTGGTGGTGTAGTGGCAAGGTTTCAATGCGGTGAATCCTCGACTGACTTCGACCGTGTAATCGGTGGCGGTTTCCCAGAAATGGGACAGCATGTCCGCACGGATCAGGCGGGCCAGCTCGCCGCCGAATGTGTCCAGAATCTGGTGAAGCTCGCTGTCGGCGTAATTTTGCTGCTGATAGTGGGCGACGGCTTGCCCGGCCAGGTCGTACAGCAGCTCGGCCTGTGTGAAGTAGTCAATGTCATCAAAGTCCACCAGCTTTTTGACGATGTAGTCTTCCAGACGTTTTTCCCGGATGCCGCTTTCTCTTTTTAAGGTGAACTGAGTATCAGTTCGCAGCTCTTTTCCATAGATTTCACGCTCACCCGGCTGGAAATTGGGCAGGGTTCCCAGTTTGAAGGGGTGGAATCCGGTGGTGACTTGACCTGTCGGGACTACCGTGATGCGCGGGATGTCGATGGTCTGCTGAACCACGGCAGCGGTGGTTTTCTCGACCACGGCAGAAAGGTCCAAGGGTGGTGTGCCTGCTTCGGTTTCTGTCAGCAAGCTGCCTTGGCCGGGTTGGAGCTGGGCGGTGACTTCGGCCAGGATCTCACGTTGAACTTCTGGTGTCAGCAAGGCGCCGCTGGTTGGGGCAAACTCGGGCTTGGCTTCATAGCGCCCGATGACTTCCATCACCACGCGAGCAGCCTTTTTCTCCTCCTCTGTCGTGAAGATTGGGGCCGGCTGGTCGGCTTGACCCTTCTCCGCTGAATCGGCTGTATCGGCCAGGCCCAGCGTGGCCATCACGTTGGGATTGGTCTGCTTGCTGATTTTCTTTTCGTCCGCATTGGTTGCTTCAAGAATCACCTGCTTGAGGCGTATCGGTGAATCTCCCCGATTGGCCTCGTCGATGATTTCCTGAAACTTGTCGTGCGCGACGATGTTCAGCCGGTCCACGGTGGCGACGCCGGTACGCTTGCCATAAGGCAGGCGCAGCCCTCGGCCGATGGATTGCTCGATCAGCGTGCGTGCATTGGCGGCCCGCAGTGGCACGATGGTGTAGAGGTTGGTGACATCCCAGCCTTCCTTGAGCATGTTGACGTGAATCACGATCTCGGTGGACGAGTCCGGGTTTTCAACTTCCAACAGCCGCTTGATCATGTCCTCTTCTTCGGCGCCCGTCTTCGAGGAATCGACCTGAATCACCTTGCCCTGATACCGTCCTTCGTAGAACTGACCCGATTCCAGCAAGGTCTTGAGCTGCCCCGCGTGGGTGGTGTCTCGGGCGATCACCAGCATGAAGGGCTTGACCTCCTTCACGCCATTTTCCCGGGCGTAGGTCAGCAGGTCGGCCTTGGTGCTTTCATGCAAGCGGATACCGTCTTCCAGCTTGATTTTTTCAACCTCTTCCGGCGTGTGGTTCTTGGCGTTGAAGTTGCGCTGCGTGACGGCGGCCGGTTCCTTGACAAAACCATCGGCCATGGCGCGTGACAGCGGGTAGTCCATCACCACGTTCTTGAATGGAAGGGGGCCGCGTGTAGTTTCGACAAAAGGGGTGGCGGTGACTTCCAGTCCGAACAGTGGCCGGAGTTCGTTGATGGAGCGCATGCCGGCCTGGGCGCGGTAGCGGTGCGATTCATCCATCAGCAGCACGAGGTCGGGCAGGTTGGCCAGGTGGTTGAAATAACTGTCGCCCAGCACTTCCTTCATCCGCTTGATGCGTGGTTCCTTGCCGCCGCGCACCTCGGAATTGATCTTGGAAATGTTGAAGATGTTGATCCGCACGTCGTGGGCGAACCCTGCCGGCAGGTCTTGCACGACGGCGCCGGTCTGGTCGTAGTTGTCGCCCGTGATGACCAGCGGGGCTTGCTGGGCAAACTCGGCGATGCCCTTGAACACGTATTTCGGTGTGTTCCGTTCGAAGTCCTTGATCAGCTTGTTGTAGATGGTCAGGTTCGGCGCGAGCACGAAAAAATTGTTGATGCCGTGCGCCAGGTGCAGGTAGGCGATGAAGGCGCCCATCAGCCGCGTCTTGCCGACCCCGGTGGCGAGCGCGAAGCACAGCGAAGGAAACTCCCGCTCGAAGTCTTGTAGCGTCGGGAATTCGGCCTTCAGCGTGGACAGCAAGGCGGTCAGGTCGCGCTGGTGGCCGAGCATTTCGGGGGCGGCCGACAGCGCCTGGATCAGTTTGGCCAGCGAGTCGGACTGCGGGGGGCGCAGTGACAGGCGCCCGCTGACGTGGTGTTGCACGCGGGTGTGGTTCATGCGCTTTTTCCCTGCTGGCGCAATTGGTCTGCGGACAGTTTGATGATTTCTTCGCCCTGCACGATCACGATGCCGGTGTCGGTTTGCAACGCGGTCTGGCGGGCCAATGCGGCGGCGCGCTGGATGGCTTGCAAGGAGGTGCGCAGGTCCGGGTCTTTGGCCTGGGACAATTCTTGTAGCGTCATTCGTTTTCTCCCCATTCAATCAGCACGGGCTGGGCGCCGGCGTTGTCGTACAGCGCCCAGGCGTGGACGCTGGGGCGGTAATGTTGATGAAAATTGCGGATGCCGGCGTCAAAGCGGCGTCGGATCACATCCGGTTCGATGTTGTGACCGCCTTGTCTGACCCGCGCTGCCACGCGGGCAATGGCGGCTTCGGCGGTGGGCAGGGCCAGGAAAAACAGGCTGATGTGGTAACCCAGCGTGCGCCATTCGCGGATGTGGCGTAGGTAGGTCAAACCGGACAGGGTGGTTTCCAGGGCGAAGCTGTCGCCGCGTTGGGTGCATTCGGCGATTTCTTGCAACATCAAGCGGCCGGCTTTGAGCGCGGCGGCTTCTGGCGCGAAAGGCGAGAGGCCGGCGGCGATCAGGTCGGCATTGATGAAGCGCGGGCATTGCGCCTCGGCCGGCAGGAACGAGCGGGCGAACGTGGTTTTGCCCGCGCCGTTGGGGCCGGCGATGATGATGATTTTTTTCTGCGGAGTCATGGGGCGTTGCCGCCGAACATGTCTTTGGTGCCCGTGTCAGCAGGTGGTTTGCCGCGCCGTGCTGCGGTGCCTGTGGTGGCGGGGTCAGACGCTGGTGTTGGGGCGGCCAGCGGGAGGTTTGCCACGTTCAGGCTGTAGTCGTCGTGGCCCCATTCGCAGCGGGACAACACCATCTTGGGAATCTTCTTCAGCGTCAGGTTCGGCCAGCGGTCGGTGGCTTGGTCAGCGGTGATGCCGTGGAAGGCGGCGCAGCACACCAGCAGGCTGTTGTCACTGCCTACGTCGTCCGAGATGGCTTGCAATTGCTCGGCGGACAGGTTTTGTGTGGTGACATAGAGAAAGTCTCGCTCGCTGGAATGGCCTTGTTGCCACCAACGGATTTCTGACGGGGCGTAGGTGAAGCCTTCCAGCTTGCACAGGGCTTCGGCCAGTTGGGCGGCGTTGTATTCGGGGTTGATTACTGGGTTTCCCCAGCGGTCATTGACTATCAAACTTGGAGCAAGTTTGTAGTAACGAAAACCTCCGCCGCCTTGCCATCCCGTTGCTTCAGTAATGCCACCAGTGTCGTTGCCGTCGATGACCTTTCTTAGGCGAGGAATGATATGCGTATGACAGTGCTCGCCCAATTCAACCATTATCCAGCGCCGCCCCATCTTCTGTGCAACAGCGCCAGTGGTGCCGGAGCCGGCAAAAGAGTCGAGTACGATGTCGTTGCGTTCAGTGGACATATCCAGAATGCGCTGAATCATGTCCTCCGGTTTTGGCGTATCAAAAACACCATCTTCGCCAAAAATTAATTTTTGGTGTGCTTTTGTTTGTCTAGTCGTATCAAGATCATTCCAAATGGTCGGGTATGGACGAGAAGGATTAGCTGGTGCGTATTCCCGTGTGTATGGAACCCACCGTGCGCCATCTACCCCTTCTCTTTTTTTCCATACCAATTCATTTTTTTGAATTAACTCATCAACTGATTTCTGACCAAGAGCCCAACGTGCCTCCCGGCCATCATCATGGATAGGCAGCACTTCCGTGCCATCAGGCGCAACGATTGGAAAGAACATAGATGGTCTGTCCGTGCGGAGGCTACTTTTGCCATTTTTCTTTAGTAGGCGATCACGATATGGCTTGTCTGATTCTTTATCGGGCGGTCGATAAGCGTCAACAATAGAATTATCGGGTTGCTGTTTAAATGGGCGCAGCCCTGGTGATTTACTAAAACACAAAATATATTCGTGATCAGGCGTAATTGGGACTTTGTTGTCGTTTGGACTGTCCACTTTTCTCCAAATAAATGATGCAACAAAGCATCCGCGCCCCAATATTTCATCGCACAAAACCTTCAGGTAGTGTGCTTCATTGTCGTCGATTGTTATCCAAAGTGAACCGTCTTCTGATAGTAGACGTTTAATAATTTCTAGGCGATCACGTATCAGGCCGAGCCAAATAGAATGCTCTAGGCCGTCGTCATAATGTGCAAAAGCACTGCCTGTATTGTATGGGGGGTCAATAAATACGCATTTAACTTTTCCGGCGAACTCCTGTTCTAGTGCCTTCAGCGCCAATAGGTTGTCGCCAAAAATTAAGCGATTGTCGAAAATGTCGTTTTCTGAAACGCGCTGCTTGGCGTGATATGACTTTGTGGGATCTTCGACTAAAATGCGCGGCTCCAGCTTCGGGCGCTTTTCCTTGCCGATCCAGGTGAGTTCGAGTTTTTGTTTGGTCATCATCGGTTCCTAGTTCTGCCTTGCGAGCGCGGCCATGAGTTGCTTTTTCACGGTCTGGCAATCTGTTTTGTTTTCAAAAATGCTGCGGGCTTGTTTGCCCCATGAAGTCGCTTGAACAACACTGATCAATTGGGTGGCGACCAGATTGACTTCTCTTGACAGCATATCCAGATCATGTTGATCCAGTGCAAGCGATGCCCCATTCTGTGATTTCAATCTGATGCAGATGACGTGCAGCACCAGCCAGGCAGCGTGCTTCAGTATTTCTTTTCCAGGAAGAGACCCTTCGGGCAATGTCGTGGGATCTGATATCGACCGAGACTCATCTCGAATTTTTTCCCGTACATACCGCCCGATTTGCACTGTGCGCCACATCTGCCGCGCCGTCAGTGAATCCGGAAACAATCGAGAATAAGAATCCCGCAATGGGTCTTTTGAAGAAACCATATCTTTCCGGCTAAACAATCGCTTCTGATCTGTTTTCGCTGCAATAACGAAATCTATCCAATCATTTCCGGTGATGGTACAGGCTAAGAATGGTGCTGCTTCCCTAGCGCTGAAGCAACGATCAGACAGCGCAGGGTCGTCAGCCCCTTCCTGCACCAGATAATCAACATCGCTGGCCCGCAAGGTTTGTTGCCACATTATCTGACGCTCATCCAGCGCCGCAAAGTCTTCTAACTCAACGGAGTTCTGGCGATTGCGGTATTGCGTGACGCGATCCCCGAAATCCTCTGGTGCATTATTCAGGCAGATCAGTGTAACCATCACTTCCGTGGCATGTTCTTCATAGTGCGCCACCGGCTCGCGTGCAATCGCCCCTACAGTCTGCGCACCATTGATGATGGAAATTCCTTTGGCTAGAAATTTTCCAGATCGCCGATGACTGTCACGAGGAGATTGCTCTTGAATGGAATGACACAGAAATGTCACGCCATTGTTGAAATAGAAAAAGTGATCGGCTTCTTCCCGCAGTGTTTTGCTCAGTCCGGCATTGACCGTGGTTGATCCTTTGAATCGGCGAATATTGCGTTCAACCAGACGCTCTTTGTGTTCTGCCCAAAGCTCAGCAAGATACTTCGCATCAATCCGGCCATAGAACGAACGATATGGGGATTGTGTATGCCCGAAATCGCGAAGTTCCAGCGTTGCATCAATAGGCGCTGCAGATAACCCCGCCATGTGCAGCTCGTGCAGTGTGCTCAGGCCGTAAGAAAAGCAACGAACAAAACCGGGGTTGGTGCCATTGAAGGCATTTTCTAAATCGTTGAATATATTGCGCTTATCATCCGCCATGGCTGTGCCGGAGTAAACAAGTATCACCCTGACACGGCACGACTCACTATTAAGCGCATTTTCGATCTGCGCCTGACGTTTGCGCAGGTCTTGGTTGAAGCGATCGAACTTCCCATGAAGCAAATCCGTGACGCCATCTCGAAACTTCGAGACGTCTCCCAATTCAGGCTCACCAGAACCAGAATCTTTATATTTTGATTGAACCAGCCAGATGGTCTGATCTGGTGCAAGGTAAACAGAATCTATACCGTGGTCAAAGCCTCCGTCAATGCTGGCCGCAACAGCCTCTTCCAGAGTGGCTTTGGCTTCTTCATGCAGAACAAAGGCAGCGATCGCCTTGGATAGAAAGTTGCTCTTCTTTGCTTCTGGTTTTGTTCCCTCTCCTTTAATGTGGGCCGAATAATCGGCCTCAAGTTTTTGACATAAAATATCCAGCTCCAGCGGTCTGGCCTGAGAAATTGCCACTATATGATCCCCCATTCGATGGTGAACAACGTCTGATCATCCACCTGTTGTTTCAACTGAGATTCGAGCTGAGAAATCAGATCGTTGCGCTCGCTCTCGATCTCGTCTTGCCGATTGAACAATTCGCGCCGCAGTTTGCTGCGCTTGCTTTCCAGTTCGCGCTGGCTTTTCTGCCAGTGCAGTTTCTCGTCCAGCGTCGCAGCGACGGCCGCTGTTCGGCGGACTTCCTTGATTTCTCGGTCAATGTCCTTGATGTCCTGCTCCAGGCCCACCTTCAGGTCATCCGCCCAAGCGTCGAGCTTCTGAACCTCCTGACCGAAGTAACCAAGGTGCCGCTGATTGACCTCACCCAACAGTGCGCCCAAGCGTTTCTTCACATCGGCATGCAGCGCCGCATGGCTTGACTCACTGGCAAATTCCGCAGGCACCACCATCGCTGGCAGCTTGAGCAGCTTGTCCGGGTCGTTTTCCGCCAGCACCACCCCGTCCACCGTGCAGGCCGCCACGATCAGGTGCTCCTCCTCCTGACCCAGCGCGGTCACGGACACCCGTTTCAGGGTCAGCCACCCGGTCTGGCCTCGATACGGCAAGAGGGTGCTGACCAGCGTGCCATGCGCGGCATAGTCGAACACGAGGCGCACTGGCTGGCCAGACAACGAACGTGACTTGGCCTGCGCCAGTGCCCATTGCGCCAGGGTGTGCCCGATGCGGTAGGTATGGGCGGCTCCCTCATCGGCCCCCGCACCGTCCCCTTTGCGCTTGGGCAACTCATAGCGCCCCAGGGCAATCGGTTCGACTCCTTGTGCAACCGTCCCGGCTGGAACGTCGTGCAGCAAAAAACCGTGGTCATCGAATTCGGCGGCCCCGGCGAGTTCCGCCCGCGTCACGTCCATCAGCAGATTTTCAAACCGACTCCGGACCTCCAGGCTGTCTGCGGCCCGGACACGCAGCTTGTCTTGCACTTCTTGGTCGAAGTTCTCCAGCAGCATTTGCCGGGTCTTGGCCATCTCCTTGGTGATCTCGACCGCCAGGTCCAGCCGCAGTTGCTCGAAGCTGGCGCGAATGGCGTCCGGCTCGCGGCAGGTTTGATAAATCTCGGCAATGCGCCGCTCGAAATCCACGCCCGAGCCGATGGTGCCCAGCACTTCATCGCTGGCCCCGAAGACGCCTTCGAACAACTTGAATTTTTCTTCCAGCAACTCATAGACCCGCACATCCGCCTCGTTGCTGCGGTCGATGAAGTTCACCACGACGACATCGTGCTTCTGCCCATAGCGGTGACAACGCCCGATGCGTTGCTCGATGCGCTGGGGATTCCAAGGCAGGTCGTAATTGATCACCAGCGAGCAGAACTGCAGGTTGATGCCCTCCGCGCCCGCTTCGGTGGCGATCATGACGGTGCCACGGTCACGGAATTGCTCGACCAGCGCCGCCCGGGTATCGGCTGTTTTTGACCCCGTGATGCGGTCGGTCCCTTCGTGGCGCTTGAGCCAGTCCTTGTAGACCGCTTGCGCTCGGGCGTCGCTGTTGGTGCCGTTGAACAGCACGATGCCTTCGCCATATTCGGTATCCGCCAGCAGCGACAGCAAGTAGCTCTGCGTGCGCTTGGACTCGGTGAAGATGATGGCCTTCTTGGCCGCGCCCAGCCGCTCCAGCTCGGTGAACGCGCGGGCCAGCGCCGTCAGCAGGGCGGCGCCCTTGGCGTTCTCGCGGATGTTGAGGGCCAGATTGCCAAAGTGGCGCAGCTCCTCGATTTCCTGCGTGACCGCATCGCGGGTGTCACGCCGATAGGGATCGACGGCACCTTCCGCCCCATTCCACTCCTCTGCGGTTTCATCGAGCGACTCGTAGTCGTCATCGAGTTCCTCGGCCAGATCGGGCAGGTCTGCAGACTCGTCGAGTTTTCCTTGCAGCCGCTTCGCCATCGTCTCCAGTGCCCCGGCAATGGCGTGCGTGGAGGACGCCAGCAGCTTCCACAGCACCAGCGAGATCAGTTGACGCTGCCCCTCGGGCATGGCCTGGAGCTTCGGGCGGCGCAGGTAGTCGGCCACCAGCGCGGACAGCTCTTGCTCTTCCGGCGACGGCGTGAACTCCTGAACGATGGCGATCCGGGCGGTATAGGACACATACGGCTGCACCTGCCGGCGCAGGGTGCGCTTGCAGACCGTCGCCAGCCGTTGCCGCAACCCTTGAAACGCCTGCTCCCGACTCTGTGCGGCGAATTGGGTGCGAAAGCTGTCGAGATCGCCGAACACGCGGTCGTCGATCATGCTGACCAGCCCGTACAACTCCAGCAAGGAGTTTTGCAGTGGCGTCGCCGTCAGCAGCACCTTGGAATGCACATGGCCGAGCGCGTCCTTGAGCGTCTTGGCAATGACATTGCCCGTCTTGTAGACATTGCGCAGACGGTGGGCCTCGTCCAGTACCACCAGATCCCACTCAATCGCCTTGATGTCGCTGGCCTTGGACTTCGCGAACTGGTACGAGCAGATGACCGGGCCGGTCGTGCCGGTGAGGAATGGACTTTTGTTCCCCGCCTTCTTGAGCGCGTTGTAGCTCTTGGCTTCCAGAATCACGCCTTGCAGATGGAACTTGTCCTGCAGTTCCTGGTGCCACTGCTTGCGCAGATTGGCCGGCGCGATGATCAGGATGCGCAGCCGCCGCTCGGCCCATCGCTGCGAGATGACCAGCCCTGCCTCGATGGTCTTGCCCAGCCCGACCTCGTCCGCCAGGATCACGCCGCGAGACAGCGGGTTCTTGCAGGCGAACAGCGCCGCTTCCACCTGATGCGGGTTGAGGTCGATTTGCGAATCGACCAAGGTGGACGCCAGCGATTCGACCGTGTCACCGGCTGCGCGCCGGGTCAGCAACCAGGCGCAGTATTGGCTTTGGTGCGGTGTCAGTGGCGGGGGTGGCATCGGCGGGAACCTTGTGGTGCGATCAGTGCGAGGAATGCGGCGTCAGCGGGCGCACCTGCAATTGTTCATCAGCCGTCCGAGGATGGGCGGCAACGCAGTCAAGGCGTTCGCTTTGGTCGAATGTCCCGGCGTTCGCGCTGGCGATACGCGGAGAGGGCCGCGCCGAGCAGGCAGAACAACGGAACGAGGTACTGCCCCACGCTGGCCATCGACTGAATGATCATCCGCACCACCTGCGCACCCGCCTGACCCGGCTGCAACGGCGTCACCGCCATGGGCGCCGCGAGGCGATGCAACACGACATAGGCCACGATGGCCAGCACGACGCCCACCCACCAAGGCAGCTTGGCGACGAGGCCCGTCACCGCGTCGGCGCCGCTGGTCTTTCGTCTGCGAGACATGGTTGTTTCTCCCCTGGTGGCCGTGTGGTTCTGTCATTGCCGGCTGGGGTCACGATGGCCTGAGAGTCAGGCGCCCGCCTTGTTTTTGCCGTGCAGCGAACGACGATAGCAGCCGGATACGCCGTTGCGGACAGCGGTGATGGGCTGAAAGTGAGAAATTATTCCGCTGTCAACGAGGGCGGGACCGCATCGCTGGTTCGATGCAAAGAAGCGAGCGCATGCGCTTTCTCGGCCGGAAGTACCGTCACGGTACGTGTTCAAGAAGAGATCAACCCGCTGTGAGGTGTGCCATGCACTGGGATGTCAAAACCGTCAAGCCGCTGCCGGAGTACCGCCTGTATGTAGAAATCGAGGACGGCCGGCGCGGCATCTTCGACATGAAACCGTACCTGGAACGCGGTGTATTCCGTGAACTCAAGGACGAGCGGTACTTCCGGCGCGTCGGCATCCTCTACGGCGCCGTGACCTGGCCCCATGAGCAGGACATCGCGCCCGAAACACTGCTGGCCGAGATGACCCCGGTGCAGGAAGCACCGCTGAGTCGCTGAATTACCCTCGGCGGGGCTGTGCAACAGCACCCTTCGGAACCGCCACCAGCCGCACGCCCAACGCCTCGCACACCCGGTTGACCGTATCGAAGCGCGGGTGCGCCCCCGGCCGCAGCGCCTTGTAGAGTGCCTCTCGCCCCAGCCCGGAGTCCTTGGCGATCTGCGCCATGCCCCGCGCCTTGGCGATGTGCCCCAGCGCGTCGGCCAGCTCGCCCGCATCGCCCTCGGCCAGCACCACGCTCAGGTACTGCGCCACGGCCTCGTCGTTATCCAGGTAGTCCGCCATGTCGAACTCGGGCAGGTCAGCGATCTTGGGCATCTTCGTCCTTGGTGGTCATCAGGGTGGAGGCAGGCGCCTGTGCGCTGCGCCCGCTCCAGCCGGCGAACCAGCCAGATACGAGTCATGCCGTCACGCAGCGATTTCAGCCCAGCGTCGAACTTGCGGTGTGCACTTGGCCTCGATTCTGGCTGACATAGGCGCGGCTCAAGCCCGAAGCATCGGCTGCCCATAATCCCGCATGGACCGTCTCAAGCAGCTCGAAACCTTCGCCGCCGTCGTCAGCCGTGGCAGCCTGAGCGCCGCCGCGCAGGCCGAGGGCGTGGCGCCCGCCGTGATCGGCCGGCGCCTCGACGCGCTGGAAGAGCGCCTCGGCGTGAAGCTGATGGTGCGCACCACCCGCCGGCTCTCGCTCACCCACGAGGGCAGCGCCTTCCTGGAGGACTGCACCCGCATCCTGGCCGACATCGCCAGCGCCGAGGCCAGCGTCAGCGCCGGCGGCGTCAAGGCCAGCGGCCATGTGCGCATCACCGCGCCCGGCGGCTTCGGCCGGCGCCATGTCGCGCCGCTGGTGCCGGGCTTCCTGGCGCAGCACCCGGAGGTGTCGATCTCGCTGAACCTCTCCGACCGGGTGATCGATCTGGTCAACGAGGGCTACGACTGCGCGGTGCGCGTCGGCGACCTGCCCGACTCCAGCCTGATCTCGGTGCGGCTGGCCGACAACCGGCGGCTGTGCGTGGCCGCGCCCGCCTATCTGGCGCGCGCCGGCGTGCCGCAGCATCCGCTGGAGCTGATGCGCGGCGGCCATGAATGCCTGACGCTGAGTTCCGAGGCCAGCCAGTCGCGCGGCTGGGCCTTCACGATCGACGGCACGGTGCAGCACCTGCGCCCGCCCGGCCGGCTCGACTGCACCGACGGCCAGGTGCTGCACGCCTGGTGCCTGGCCGGCCTGGGCCTGGCCTGGCGCAGCACCTGGGAGGTCGAGGCCGATCTGGCCGCCGGGCGGCTGGCGAGCGTGCTCGACGCGCACGCCGCGCCGCCCAACGGCATCTACGCGGTGCTGCCGCATGTGCGCCACCTGCCGCTGCGGGTGCGGCTGTGGATCGATTTCCTGAAGCACTCCTACGCGACACCGGGCTACTGGACTGCAGGATGAGGCGCAGCCGCACACTTCATGGCAGCATGATCTCCGGCAACAATTCACGAACCCCAAAGTACCAGGGGCCGGACCGAGGAGAGCGACGATGAAGTGGGATGGACAGCGCGAAAGCAGCCAGATCGAGGACCGCCGGGGCAGTGGCGGAGGCGGTCGGGGTGGCGGCGGCATCCGGGTGGGTGGCGGGCGCGGGGTCGGCCTGGGCACGATCGCGGTCGCGCTGGTGGCCGGCTGGATCTTCGGCATCAACCCCGGCACGATCATCGGCGTGCTCGGCGGCCTGGAGGGGGCGGCCCCCGGCGCCACGCAGCAGGCCCCGGCGCCCGGCGCGACACGCAGCGCGCCGCAGGACGAGAACGCACGCTTCGTCTCGACGGTGCTGGCCTCGACCGAGGACATCTGGCAGGAGACCTTCCAGGCCTCCGGCCGCGACTACCGCAAGCCGGTGCTGGTGCTCTACCGCGGCTCGACCCGCTCGGCCTGCGGCACCGGCCAGGCGGCGATGGGGCCGTTCTACTGCCCCGGCGACGAGAAGGTCTACCTCGACCTGGGCTTCTTCGAAACGATGCGCCGCCAGCTCGGCGCGCCGGGCGACTTCGCGCAGGCCTATGTGGTGGCGCACGAGGTCGGCCACCATGTGCAGCACCTGCTGGGCATCACCGACCGGGTCGACGCGCTGCGCGGCCGCCAGAGCGAGGCGCAGGCCAACGCGATGTCGGTGCGGCTGGAGCTGCAGGCCGACTGCTTCGCCGGCGTCTGGGCCGGACGCTCGCAGCAGGCCAAGAACTGGCTCGAGCAGGGCGATCTGGAGGAAGCCATGAACGCCGCCTCGCAGATCGGCGACGACACGCTGCAGCAGAACGCCGGCGGCGCGGTGCGCCCGGAGAGCTTCACGCACGGCTCGAGCGCGCAGCGCATGCGCTGGTTCCAGCGCGGCTTCCAGAGCGGCCAGGTGTCGCAGTGCGACACCTTCCAGGCACGCAGCCTCTGACCTCTGAAAGAGGCGCGTTCAGCGCCCTGCCGCTCCCACCCCAAATCCCCAGGCCACCAGCGCAAAGCTGCCAAAGGCCAGCACCGTCGAGGCCAGGATGATCCGGGCCACGCGGCCGTTGTCGGCGCGGTAGCGCTCGGCCAGCAGCGAGACATTGCTGGCGCTGGGCAGGGCGGCCGCCAGCGTCAGCACCATCAGCTGGAAGTCGCTCAGGCCCAGGCCGGCCTGCTGGGCCAGCCGGCCGCCACCCCAGACCAGCGCAGGATGCACGACCAGCTTGATCAGCGCCACCGGCAGATAGCGGCGCGGCGACATCGGCGGCGCGGGCTGTCCCTGCGCATCCAGCCCGGAGCGCCACAGCACCGCGCCGATGGTGAACAGCGCCACCGGGCTGGCCGCGTCGGCCAGCATCGCGATCACCCGGTCGACCGGACCAGGCAGCGTCAGTCCGGTGACCGACATCAGCGCGCCCAGCCCGATCGACCACGGCAGCGGATTGGACAGCGCCGCGCGCAGCGAGCGCAGCACCGCCGCCCGCGCAGCCGCCGCGTCGCCCGCATGCGAGGCAGCCGGATCATCGTGATGCAGCTGCGCGATGGCGATGCACAGCGAGCTGGTGACGAACAGGTCCAGCAGCACCGTGGTGATGACCGGCCCGGCCGCCGCCGGCCCGAGCAGCGCCACCAGCAGCGGCACGCCCATGAAGCCGGTGTTGGGAAAGGCCGCCACCAGCGCACCGAAGGCGGCGTCGCGCAGATTGCCGGCCGCGCGCCGGGTCAGCACGATGGTCAGCGCCACCACCGTCAGCGCGCAGGCCAGATAGAGCCCCAGCACCGCCGGGTCGAGCAGCTCGGCCACCGGCAGCCGCGCGCCGAAGCGCAGCAGCATGCAGGGCAGCGCGAAGTACAGCACGAAAGCGTTGAGCCCGGGCACCGCCGCCAGCGGCAGCAGCCCGCGCCGCGCGGCGAGGTAGCCGATCAGGATCAGCGCGAAGAACGGAACAGTGACGGTGAGGATGGCCTGCATGGTCCGGCAGTATCCCAGCGATGTTCCGGGGTGACATCCGGACCGGCATGCCGGACAGCGACAATCGGCGATCCGTTTTTCCACATCCGCCGTCCGACGGAGACCCGCCCGTGACCCTCGCCTCCCCCGCCCTGCGCAGCCTGGCGCGCTTCAGCGTGATCGCCTCGACGCTGCTGGCGCTTGCGCTCGCCTGGCTCTACCACTTCGCGCCGCGTCATCTGGCGCTGGTCGAGCTGACCCGCTATGCGCCCTTCCTGATCTATCTGGTGCCGGGGCTGATCGCCTTTGCGCTGTCCTGGCTGCTGGCGCCGCTGTGGCGCGTCATCGCCGCGCTGACGCTGATGCTGATGCTGACCGCGGTGATGGACGTCTCCACCGGCCTGAGAAGCGATCCGCTGCCGCCCGATGCCGCGGCGGCCGGCGTGCGGCCGGTGCGGCTGATGACCTACAACATCAAGTCCTACCGGGCCGCCTTCCGCTGGGGCGGCTTCGTGCCGCTGAACAACGAGATCGCCTCGCAGCAGCCCGACATCCTGGTGATGCAGGACGCCCGCGAGGTCTCCCGCGCCGGCGACCTGCCCTTCGGCATGCGCGAGGTGCTGCCCCAGCACAAGCTCTACGCCTACGGCCAGTACGCGATCGCCAGCCGCTTTCCGCTGTCGGACTGCCGGCGCGGCGACATCTCCTTCCGCGGCGAGAAGCACGAGTACATCCGCTGCACCGTCGACATCGGCGGCACGCTGGTCGACGTGATCACCGCCCACCTGCTGACCCCGCGCGCCGGCCTGAACGCCGCCCGCTTCGAGCTGCACCAGGGCCTGGACGACTGGAATCACAATGTCGCCGACCGCATGACCCAGGTCGACGCGCTGGTGCGCGATCTGGTGCCGCTGCGCCGTCCGACCATCCTGGCCGGCGACCTGAACGCGCCCGAGCACTCGCCGGTGGTGCGCACGCTGATGGCGACCGGCCTGCGCAACGCCTTCTCCACCGCCGGCCGTGGCTGGGGCTACACGCACGGCCATTCGCTCAAGCCCTGGGTGAGCTTCCTGCGCATCGACCACATCCTGGTCAGCCCGGAGATCGGCGTGACCTCGGCGCATGTCGGCTGGCGCGGCGGCTCCGAGCACCGCCCGGTCATCGCCGATCTGCTGGTGCCGGTGCGCCAGGGCCTGCGCCAACCTGTGGACAAGTCTGTGGATAAACCTGTGGACAAGTCTTCGGGCAAGTCGAAGTGAGCCGCCCTCGCCCCGACTGGACGCCGCCGATGCGCGACGGTGTCGGTGCCAGCCGCGTGGCGGTGCAGCCGGGCGCGGGGCGCACGGTGCTCGAGTTTCTCTGCGCCCGGCTGCCGGCGCTGGATGCCGAGGCCTGGCGCGCCCGCCTGGACGCCGGCGAGGTGCTGGCCGCCGATGGCCGGCCTGTGGACAAGTCCGAGCCCTGTGGACAACACCGGCTGCTCTGGTACTGGCGCCGCCTGGATGCACCCGAGCCGCGCGTGCCCTTCGACGAAATCATCCTGCACCGCGACGAGCGGCTGCTGGTGGTCGACAAGCCGCATTTCCTGCCGATGACGCCCAAGGGACGCCATCTGCACGAGACGCTGCTGGTGCGGCTGAAGAAGGCCACCGGGCTGGAGACGCTGGTGCCGCTGCACCGGCTCGACCGCGAGACCGCCGGCGTGGTGCTGTTCTCGCTCGATCCGGCCAGCCGCGGCGCCTACCAGGCGCTGTTCCGCGACCGCGCGATCGAGAAGGTCTACGAGGCGGTTGCGCCCTGGCGCGAGGCGCTGGGCGCGACGCTGCCGCGCCTGCACGCCAGCCGCCTGGCCGAGCGCGAGGGCGAACGCTTCATGCAGATGCACGAGGTGCCGGGCGAGCCCGACGCCTTCACCCGCATCGCGCTGATGGAGCGCGACGCCGCCAGCGGCCTGGCGCGCTACCGGCTCGAGCCGCTGACCGGGCGCAAGCACCAGCTGCGCGCGCACCTGGCCGCGCTGGGCGTGCCGATCGTCGGCGACCGCATCTATCCGGTGCTGCAGCCCGAGCCAGCGCCGGACACGCCGCCCGACTGGCGCGAGCCGCTGCGCCTGCTCGCGCGCGAGATCGCCTTCGTCGATCCGATCGACGGCCGCACGCGGCGCTTCGCCAGCACGCGCCGGCTGTCGCTGAACCCCCCAGGCATCAAGCCAGCGACGGCTTGAGGAAGATGTCCTTGTCGGGAAAGAACTGGGTGTGCAGCGGCAGCAGCGCGCCGCCCAGCGCCCGTGCATGCGCGCCGACCCGGCCGGTCAGCAGCGCCGGCGCGTGCAGGCCGTCGAAGCGGTAGACCGCCAGGCGCTGGCCGGTGCGCTCGATCAGCGCATCGATCAGCGGCCGCGCCAGCGAGCCGTCGACGATCACCGCGTCCAGATCGAGCATCGCCGAGCCGCTGGCGGTGGTCATCGCCAGCGCCAGGCTCGCCTGCTCCAGCCAGGGCTCGACCAGCGCGGCGAAGCGCGGCTCGACGATGTCGTCGCGCTGCACCTGCAGCGGATCCAGCCCGGCCTGCAGCAGCGCCTGCTCCAGCTGCCAGCCCGAGGCGACCTCGAGCAGCTGCTGCGGCGGCTCGCCGCCACGCGCCAGACCGACCGGCAGCGAGCCGATCGCGCCGGCATTGCCGCGCTGGCCGGTCACGATGTGGCCCGACAGCACCAGCCCGCCACCGACGAAGGTGCCGACGAAAATGTAGAGAAAGCTGCGCACCGCGGTGCCATGGCCCTGCAGCAGCTCGGCCACGCAGGCGGCGGTGGTGTCCTTGGCGAAGCTCACCGGCAGGTGCGTCATCGCCTCGACCTCGCGGCGCAGGTCCAGATGCTCCCAGCCGGCCAGCGCGCCGTGCGCCCGCGAGCCCAGCACGCCCGACCATTTCTCCATCGACAGCGGCGAACTCAGGCCCAGCCCGACCACCCTCGCCCACAGGTCGCCGAGCTGCTGCTGCAGCCGCGTCAGCCCCTCGGCGATGCAGGGCAGCACCCGCGCCGGATCGGGCAGGTCGTAATGGAATTCATGGCGATGGCGCACCCGACCGACGAAGTCGCAGGCCAGCACCTCCAGGCTGCGCCGGCCGACCTGCACGCCCAGGCTGATCGCGCCGTCCGGGTTGAGCGCCAGCGGCACCGAGGGCTGGCCGATGCGCCCGCGCACCCGCTCCTGCTTGAGCAGCAGCCCGTCGTCGAGCAGCCGGCTGACGATGATCGAGACGGTCTGCGACGACAGCTGCGTCAGCCGCGCCAGATCGGCCTTGGCGATCGCGCCGTGCAGGCGGATCGCCTGCAGCACGGTGCGCTCGTTGAACTGGCGCATGCCGCTGTGGTTCGACCCACGAACGGCACGTTCGTCAGGCTCGAAGGTGGCGGCGGAAAGGGAGTGCATGGCGGCAGACAGGATCGGAGCGGCCCAGCATGCCCGAATCGGGGGCACAGCTCCATTAGTAAATCACCTAGTTTTACTTAGATCTTTCCCGAGGAGAAAACCCTGCACCGTACCGCGAGAATAGCGGACATGGCCGATCTGCTGCACCCCGCCCCCTCCCCGCGCCCCGACTTTCATCTCTGCCTCGACAGCGCCGATCTCGACGCGCTGCGCACCTGCCTGCCGCATCCGCTGGTGCATGGCGTGACGACCAACCCGACGCTGCTGCGCCGCGCCGGGCTGCGCCAGGCCGACCTGCCGAGGCTGGTCGAAACGCTGCTGGGCTGGCGGGTCCGGCAGGTGCAGGTCCAGGTGAGCTGCGCGCAGACCGACGAGATGCTGCGCGAGGCCGACGGCCTGATCGCGCTGGCCGATCCCGGCCAGCTGGTGGTGAAGATCCCGGCCACCCGCGAGGGCCTGGCCGCCGGCGCCGAGCTGGCGCGCCGTGGCGTGCCGGTCACCTTCACCGCGGTGTGGGCGCCGGAGCAGGCGCTGTTCGCCGCGATGCTCGGCGCCGCCTATGCCGCGCCGTATCTCGGCCGGATGCAGGATGCCGGCCTCGACGGACTGGCGCAGATCGCGCAGATGCAGGCCCGCCTGGAGGGCAGCGCCGCGCCGACCCGGCTGCTGGTGGCCAGCCTGCGCAGCCGCCAGGCCTGCCTGGACGTGATCGCGCTGGGCGCGCGGGCGATCACCATTCCGCCCGCCCTGTTCGCCGAGCTGATCGATCACGAGCCGACCCGTGCGGCCGAACGGGTCTTTCTGGCCGACGCGCGGGCCGACGACTGAGATCGCGCCTCAGCCCTCGTCCGGATCGGACGGACGGGCCTCACCCCGGGCCGCCCGCTCCTGGGCAAACAGCTCCTCAAGCTGACGCCGCCCCTGGCGGGCCATCGACACCAGCAGCTTCTCGTCGCGGTGATGCGGCCAGAGCTGCTCGAGCTGTTCGATCGAGTGCGCCCGGAAACGCGTTGCCAGTTCGCCCGCCTCCTGCGGCGTCCAGCCAAGCTGCTCGAGCACGCTGCGGGCGCTGGCCAGCGAGGCATCCAGCGTCTCGCGCTCGATCAGCGTGACGCCCCGGTCACGCAGCGCGAACCAGTGCCGCACATTGCGCGCCCGCGCCACCAGCACCAGATGCGGGAAATGCTCGCGTGCCAGATCGACCAGCTTCAGGCTCTGCTCGACATCATCGATCGCCACCACCAGCACCCTGGCGGTGTCTGCACCCGCAGTGCGCAGCAGATCCGGGCGGGTCGCGTCGCCGTAGTGGACCCGGAAGCCGAAGCGACGCAGCGCCGCGACCTGCTCGGCATCATGGTCCAGCACCGTCGGCGCGATGCCGTTGGCCGCGAGCAGGCGGCCGACGATCTGGCCGTAGCGACCGAAGCCGGCGATGATGACCGGCCCGTCCTGCGGCTCCGACAGGGCATGCGGCGAGGCGAGCGGCTCGGCCGCGCGCTCGCGCCGGCGTGCGCGCCGGTCCAGCACCAGCAGCAGCAGCGGCGTGAGCAGCATCGACAGCGCGACCGTGCCGATCAGCACCGAGGTCTGCGCCTCGTCGATCACCTTCAGGCCGGCCGCCTGCTGGAAGACCACGAAGGCGAACTCGCCGCCCTGCGCCAGCAGCAGCGCGAACACCGGGCGCTCGGCACCGGGCACCTCGGCCTGGCGGGCTAGCAGCAGCAGCACGGCCGCCTTCAGCAGCAGAAAGCCCGCCAGCAGACCCGCCACCAGCAGCACCTGCGCGGCAATGACCTGGAAGTCGATCGACATGCCGACCGCCATGAAGAACAGGCCGAGCAGCAGACTCTTGAAGGGCTCCAGATCGGTCTCGAGGGCACGGCGGTACTCGCTCTCGGCCAGCAGCACGCCACCGAGAAAGGCCCCCAGCGCCATCGACAGCTCGACCGCGTGCATCAGGCTGGCCAGCGCCACCACCAGCGCCAGAGCCGCCGCCGTGAAGATCTCCGGTGAGCCGCTGCGGGCGATCCAGCGCAGCGCATGGCGCAGCAGCAGCCGGCCGGCGATGATGATGCCCGCCACCACCGCCAAGGCGCGCGCCGCCTCGATGCCGTGGCTGCCGGCCTCCTGGACCTTCGGCGCCAGCAGCGGGATCAGCGCCAGGATCGGAATGGCCGCGACATCCTGGAACAGCAGGATCGCGAAGGCCGCCTGCCCCCCGGAGGTCGGCATCAGGCGGCGTTCCTGCATGACCTGCAGCGAGACCGCGGTCGACGACAGGGCCAGCCCCATCCCGACCAGCAGCGCCATCGGCCCGGGCACGCCCAGCAGCCAGGCGCAGCCCCCCAGCACCAGCGCACAGCCCAGCAGCTGCACGCTGCCCCAGCCGAAGATCGCACGGCGCATCGACCACAGCTTCGGAGGCTCCAGTTCCAGCCCGATCAGGAACATCATCAGCACGACTCCGAACTCGGCCACGCCCATGATCGCGTCGGGGTCGCGCACCAGGCTCAGGCCGAAGGGCCCGATCAGGATGCCGGCGGCCAGGTAGCCGATGATGCTGCCCAGGCCGAAGCGCCGCGCCAGCGGCACCACCGCGACTGCGGCGACCAGGTAGACCAGCGCGGCCTTCAGCCAGAGGCTCTCGTGCGGCATCGTGCGCAGCTCCGGTTCAGTCGACGCTGCAGCCCGAGGGCAGCGCCCAGGTGGTCTGCGGCTTCATCGCCTTCAGCGCCGCCGAGGCGCTGATGCGCACGCTGGCCGCGCCCAGGCGCTGCTCCAGCTCGGCGATGCTGACGATGTAGCGGTCGAGCGCACCCAGGCCGGTGGTGTTGGGAATCAGCCAGGCGATCGCCTTGCCGGCGCCGGTGGCCGGATCGGTGGTGATCAGCGCCTTCCACAGGAATTCCGGCGTGCGGATGCCGTGGCTGCTCAGGTAGAAATCGTTGGTGTCACCGGAGGCACTGCCGTGGACCACGCCGCCGTAGACCTGCACCGGCGCCAGGTCGCGATAGCACTCGGCCACCGTCTCGGCCTCAAGCCAGATGCCGCGGTTGAAGCCCGAGACCTGCGGCACGATGTTGCTCATGTAGTTGGCGCGCCGGATCAGCGCGCTGTCGGAGTCCATGTGGTTGGACATCACCAGATGGCCGCGGTCATAGCCCGGATGCACGCTCTCGTAGCTGGCGGTGCTGGTCTGCTGCAGACAGCCGGCCGGCAGCGTCGGGTCGAAGGTGAAGGTACTCGGCCGCGCGGCGCTGCCGGTGTCGGCCTGCAGGGTGTAGCGGTAGTGCAGCGCGGTGCGGTCGGTGCAGTCGTAGATCAGCCGGAAGCCGTTGTAGTCCTGGTCGATGATCCAGTGCCCGGACGGGCCGGCGCGCGCGACGCTGGTCTCGGCGCCGGTGTCGGTCGTGGTGTCCGTCTGCGTCGTGTCGTCGCCGCCGCCGCCGCAGCCGGCCAGGGCCAGCGCGGCCATCCAAGCCAGCACGGCCGACCTCAGCCGCAGGCGAGAGACAGAGGAGGGCGCGTGGGCCGAGGCGCGGTCGAAAGTGGTCAGCATGCAATCCCCTTGAATTGAATAAATTGAATGATCTGCCGATGTCCTGAGCGCGCCGATTACAGCACCCCCGATCCGGCTGCCGGCCCGCCGGCCTGCGGCATCAGGCCGTCACCGAGAAGCAGGTCGCGGCACTGTTGCGCAGCTTGCGCATCCAGTCGCCCCGCCTGCGCAGCCAGCGCGACCTGCGGCAGCGCCAGCCGGCGGTAGAAGTCGAGCGGATCGTGCGACGACGGCGCCAGCGCCTGCAGCGCCGCCAGGTGGGTGCGCAGCACGCCGGTGTCGCCGCGCGCGATCGGCCCGGACACCGCGCCGGCCAGGCCACGGCCCTCGACCGCATCGAGCGTGCCGCGCGCCAGCGGCAGCAGCGCTGCCAGCGCCTCGGCCTCGTCGACGCCGAAGGTTTTCCACAGGCCCGTCGCCTCGGCCAGCACCGGCAGCAGGAAGCTGGCGGCATAGCCGGCGGCGACGTGGTAGCGCGCCCGCATGCCCGGCGGCAGCACGATCGGGCGCAGGCCCAGCACCGCGGCCAGCGCCTGCAGCGCTTCGGCCAGCGCGCTGCCGGCCTCGGCCTCGATCGCCACCGTGCTGCCCGCCAGTCGATCGGCCGCACGCAGCGGATCCGAGAAGATCTGCAGCGGATGAAAGCCGCCGGTGGCCGCGCCCGCCCGCGCCGCGCCCGCCAGAGCCGCGACCTCGGTGGCGCCGCTGCAGTGCACCACCGCCTGCCCGGGGCGCCAGCGCAGCGCCTCGGTGCAGCTCGCGATGTGATCGTCGGGCACCGTCAGCAGCACCAGCCCGGCCTGATCGACCGCCGCCTGTGGAGAACTCGGCTGTGGACAACTTTCGGGCCAGCCCGGACCGAGTGCCTGGCGCCGACTGCCGATGGCCGCCACCGCCACGCCGCGGCGTGCCAGCGCGATCGCCAGCGCCTGCGCGACCCGGCCGGCGCCGACCAGCACGATCGGGGGCAGCACACGAGCGGCGTGGCCTGTGGATAAGTCCGTGGAAAGGGGGAGGCTTGCGTTCATGGCGCCATCATGCACACTGGCCCGCATGGATATCCACAGCCTGCAGACCCGCCTGCGCGCCTTCTCCGCCGAACGCGGCTGGGAGCCGTACCAGAACCCCAAGAACCTCGCGATGGCGATGGTGGTCGAGGCCGCCGAGCTGGTCGAGATCTTCCAGTGGCTCCGCCCCGAGCAGGCAGCCGACATCGCCGCCGATGCCGCGCGCCAGCAGCATGTCGGCGAGGAGATCGCCGATGTTCTTGTCTATCTGCTGCAGATCGCCGATCGTTGCGGCATCGATGTCGAAGCTGCGGTCGAACGCAAGATCGGTCTGAACGCGCTCAAGTATCCGGTGCCGAGTTCTCCACAGCCCGCCCCGACCGATTCCGGAGTTGCCGATGCCCCGTCTCCCGAACCCCGTGCCGACTGAGTTGTCCACAGCCGCGCAGCAGGTGGCGGTGATCGACTGGCGCGCCGCCGATGCGCCGGCCCGATTTGTCCACAGCCTGCTGCACACCGGCTTCGCGGTGCTGACCCATCACCCGATCGACACCGCGCTGCTGCACCGGATCGAGGCCGAGTGGGACCCCTGGCTGGCCTCGCCGGCTGTGGACAACTGTCGCTTCGACCCGCTGACCCAGGACGGCTATGTCGGCCCCGAGCGTTCCGAGACCGCCAAGGGCCAGACCGAGAAGGATCTGAAGGCCTTCTTCCACCACTATCCCGGTGGACGTTATCCCCAGGAGCTGTCCGACGCCGCGCTGCGCTACCGCGCGCAGGCCGAGGCGCTGGCAGCACAGCTGCTCGACTGGGTGCAGACGCACGCGCCCGAGGCGGCACGCCGGAGTTTTCCACAGCCGCTGCCGGAGATGATCGCCGGCAGCCGGCAGACGCTGCTGCGCATCCTGCGTTATCCACCGCTGCGTGGCGACGAGCCGGCCGGTGCGATGCGCGCGGCCGCACATGAGGACATCAATCTGCTCACCGTGCTGCCCGCCGCGCGCGAGCCGGGCCTGCAGGTGCTCGGCCGCGACGGCCTGTGGCGCGACGTGCCCGGCGATGCCGGCTGGCTGGTGATCAACACCGGCGACATGCTGCAGGAGGCCAGCGGCGGCGTGTTTCCGTCGACCACCCACCGCGTCGCCCGGCCGGTCGGCGAGGCGGCGCGGCGGGCACGCATGGCGATGCCGCTGTTCCTGCATCCGCGCCCGGAGGTGCGGCTGTCGGCACGCCACACCGCCGCCAGCTATCTCGACGAGCGGCTGCGCGAGCTCGGTCTCAGAGCGCCCTGACCACCAGCTTGAAGTCCGGATCCTCGGGGAAGGGCCGGACCTCGTAGCCCAGGCCACGCATCAGACGCAGCATGTTGGGGTTGTTCGCCAGCACCAGGCCCTCGATGTGGGCCAGGCCCTTGTCGCGGGCGAAGTCCTCGATCGACAGCATCAGCCGCGAGCCCAGGCCCTGACCCTTGTAGTCGTCCGACACCACCAGCGAGAACTCGCAGGTCGTCTGGTCCGGATTGGTGATGTAGCGCGACACGCCGATGATCTTCTCGGTCTCGACGAACTCGCCGTCCTCGCCCAGCACCCGGTCGGTGTGCACCGCCACCAGCGCCATCTCGCGGTCGTAGTCGATCAGCGTGTAGCGCGCCAGCATGCGCGCGGGCAGCTCGTGCATCGCGCTGGCGAAGCGGAAATAGCGGCTCTCCTCCGACAGCCCGCGGGTGAAGGCCTGCAGCATGTCGGCATCGTCCGGGCGGATCGGGCGGATGGTGTAGAGGTCGCCGCCCTTCATCGGCCACTCGCGCTCGTAGCGGCTCGGGTAGGGCAGGATCGCCAGATGCTGGTAGTCGCGCGCGGTCGGGCCGGCATGGTCGATGACGATGCGCGCATCCACCGCGACCGCGCCGCTCTCGTCGACGATGATCGGGTTGATGTCCATCTCGCGCAGCTGCGGCAGCTCGCAGACCATCTCGGACACCCGCAGCAGGATCTGCTCGACCGCCTCGAGATCGACCGCCGGCGCGCCGCGCCACTCGCCCAGCATCGTGGCGATGCGGGCCCGCTCGATCAGCCGGTGCGCCAGGAACTGGTTCAGCGGCGGCAGCTCCATCGCGCGGTCGGCGATCAGCTCGATCATCGTGCCGCCGGCGCCGAAGGTGATGACCGGGCCGAAGGGATCGTCGGTGGTCAGGCCGATGAAGATCTCGCGCCCGCGCCGCTTGGCTGCCATCGGCTGGATGGTCACGCCGTTGATGCGCGCCTTGGGCTGCACCCTGCGCACCGCGGCGAGCATGTCGTTGAAGACATCGCGCACCTGCGCGGCCGTGCTGACGTTCAGCGCCACGCCCTGCACGTCGGACTTGTGGCTGATGTCGGGCGAATCGATCTTCAGCGCCACCGGATAGCCGAGCTGGCTGGCGATCAGCATCGCCTCGCCGGCGGTGCGCGCCAGCATGGTGCGTGTGACCGGGATGTGATAGGCCGCCAGCAGCGCCTTCGACTCCATCTCGGTGAGCACCTTGCGCCGCTCGGCCAGCACGCTCTCGATCAGCAGCCGCGCGCCCTCGGTGTCGGGCGTGGCCAGCTGCGACAGCGGCGGCGGCGTCTGCTGCAGCAGCTGCTGGTTCTGGTAGAAGTTCGCGACGTTGGCGAAGGCGTCCACCGCGGCCTCGGGCGTGCGGAAGGTGGGAATCAGCGCGCTGTTGAGCTTGACGCGCGCATCGCGCACCCGCTCGTCGCCCATCCAGCAGGTCAGCACCGGCTTGGCCATGTGGTGGATGTGGTCGCAGACCACCTGCGCCACGCCGTCCGGATCGCTGTCGAGCTTGGGGCTGTAGATCACCAGCACGCCGTGGACCGCACGGTCCTTCGCACAGGCCAGCAGCGCGGCCTTGAACTGCGCCGGCGTGGCTTCCTCGCCCAGGTCGATGACCGACTCCAGCGTGGCATGCGGCGCCAGCGCCGGCGCCAGCTCGGTGCGGCCGGTGTCGACCAGCCGGGCCACATCCAGGCCGACCTCGTTGGCCCGGTCGGCCGCCAGCACCGCCGGCCCGCCGCCATTGGTGACGATCGCCAGTCCCTTGCCGACCGGCTTGTAGCGCGAGGCCAGGCACTTGGCGGCCGAGAATAGCTGCGTGAACGAGCGCACCCGCACCACGCCGGCGCGGCGCAGCGCCGCCTCGAAGACATCGTCCGATCCCACGATCGAGGCCGAATGCGTCAGCGCGGCGGTCGAGCCCGCAGGCTGGCGACCGGCCTTCATCACGACGACCGGCTTGGCGAAGGCCGCCGCACGCAGCGCGCTCATGAAGCGCCGCGCGTCATGGATGCCCTCCATGTAGACCAGGATGCTCTGGGTGGCGGCATCGTTGGCCAGGAAGTCCAGCACCTGCGGCAGATCGACGGCGGTGTTGGCGCCCAGCGAAACGACGGTGGAGAAGCCCACCGCATTGCGCGCGGCCCAGTCCAGGATGGATGCGGTCAGCGCACCCGACTGGCACACCAGCCCGAGCGGCCCCGGCGCCGCCAGCCGGCCGGCGACACTGGCGTTGAGCTTGAGCAGCGGGCGCTGGAAGCCCAGCGAGTTCGGCCCGAGCAGGTGCATGCCATGCCGGCGCGCGATGTCATGCAGCTCGCCGCACAGCGGGCCCGGCAGGCCGGTGGACAGCACCAGCGCCGCCCGGCAGCGGATGCGTCCTGCAATTTCCACTGCTGCGGCGATGCGCTCATGCGGCAGCGCGATGATGGCCAGATCGGCACGCGAGTGCGCCAGATCCGACAGCGTGCCGGTCATCTCGATGTCGAGAAAGTTCAGCGAGCCGCCGAAACCGCCCGCGCGCAGCTCCGCCAGCATCGTGCGCGTCAGCGCCGGCGCCTCTTCGAGGTGATCGGGATGGCCCGCGAAGACGACGATCGACTTCGGGGCGAACAGGGGGGTCAGGAAGTGGTGGTCCACAGGACAGCCTGCGTGGTGGGGGGCAACGCGCAGCATACGGCAGGCACTTGCCGGGAACGGTGCAGGGGGGCGGAGATTTGCGCTGGGACAAGGCCCCCGATGCAATTCGGCATTCGACCGCGAAGTTGTCCACAGGCCAGCCTGTGGACAACTTCGTGCCGCCAGCGCCATGAAAAAGGGGGCCGAAGCCCCCCCGTTGTCGTTGCTGTTGCCGTGACCGCTGCGGACCGCAGATCCGCCCGACACCGGCAGTCCGACGCTCAGCGCACCACCGCGATCTGCTCGCGGTTGCCACCCTTGTAGGTGAACATCGTCAGCGCGCCGTTCTTGATGTCGCCCTTCTCGTCGAAGATGATCGTGCCGGTCACGCCCTTGTAGCCCGTCGTCTTGGCCAGCACCGGCAGGTACTTGACCGGATCGCTCGAGCCGGCCTTCTCCATCGCCGCCACCAGCACGTTCACCGAGTCGTACACATACGGCGCGTAGATCTGCACGTCGGCGTTGAACTTCGTCTTGAAGCGGGCCTTGAACTCGTCCATGCCCTTCTTCTGCTCGCCTTCGACGCCGCCGGCCTCGGCGCACACCACCTGGCTGTCCTCCATCGCGCCGCCCGACAGCTTCGGCAGCTCGCCCGAGCAGATGCCGTCGCCGCCCATGAACTTCGCCTTGATGCCCAGCTGCTTCATCTGGCGGATCATCGGGCCCGCCACCGCGTCCATGCCGCCGAAGAACACCACGTCCGGCTTCTTCGCCTTCAGGTTGGTCAGGATCGCGGTGAAGTCCGTCGCCTTGTCGTTGGTGAACTCGCGTGCCACCGTCTTGCCGCCGGCCGCCTTCACGCCCTTCTCGAACTCGTCGGCCACGCCCTGGCCGTAGGCGGTGCGGTCATCGATCACCGCGATCGACTTGCCCTTGAGCTGCGTCACCGCGTACTTGCCCAGCGTGCCGCCCAGGTGCACGTCGTCCGCCACCAGACGGAAGGTCGTCTTGAAGCCCTGGCGGGTGTACTTCGGGTTCGTCGCCGACGGCGACACCTGCGGAATGCCCGCGTCGCTGTAGATCTTCGATGCCGGGATCGAGGTGCCCGAGTTCAGGTGGCCCACCACGCCGGCGACCTTCGAGTCCACCAGCTTCTGCGCAGCGGCCGTGCCCTGCTTCGGGTCGCCGCCGTCGTCCTCGGCCAGCAGCTCGAACTTCACCTTCTTGCCGCCGATCGTCACGCCCTTGGCATTGAGCTCGTCGATGGCCATGCGCGCGCCGTTCTCGTTGTCCTTGCCCAGGTGCGCGATGCCGCCGCTCGTCGGGCCCACATGGCCGATCTTGACCACTTCCTGGGCCGAGGCAGAACCTGCGGCAGCCAGCAGCGCCAGGCCAGCGAGAGCGACATTGAGCTTGTGATTCATCTGGAAGTCTCCGCGAAAGAAGTGAAGCGAGAAACGTGAGTTGGAGCCTGTGTGCTTTCAAGATGTGTGCCAGCCATCTGCCTGTGCCATGGGCTCGGCTGTGTCCAGTCCTCTTTCCTCAAGACCTGTCTTTGGCTGTTCCTGGATGTTCTGGCTCTTCCGGTGATGCCGCCACGCTCTTCCTTCCCGGTCTTCTTCCCGAAAAAGTTATCCCTGTCTTCTTATGTATTTATAAGTAGTACATAGTAGTAGAGGGCGCTCTTTTCTGTGGATAACTCATGTTTTCCTTTTGAAATCAATGACTTGAGTCATGGATAACTCTGTGGAGGACCCTGGGGATTGCGGTGGACAGAAAGAGAGCAACTTTGGGCGGGCGCCAGTTGTCCCGAGTTGTTCATGTGCTGTCCCCTGCTTGTTCACAGACTTGTCCCCAGGCTGGGGCATGAACCGCCGATGTGCGTGAGGCATCTCACGAATCTGCCATTTCAGGAGAGTTGTCCACAGCTTTTTATCCACAGCGGTGGACAACTCGGCCTGCAGCTCGCCTGAGGGCCGGCGGGCCGGTCGGCTACCCGTACCATCGTGGCTTCAGTCGATCGGGGAACCGTCCATGGGCAAGCCTGCCAACCCTCAGAAGTACGCCGTCATCAATGCCCCGAGCCGGATCGATGGCACCGGCGCCTTTGCCGCCGAACCGATCCCACCGGGACGCAAGATCGGCGAGATCCGGGGTGAGGCCATCAGCGTCCAGGAAGCCCGCGAACGGGTGAAGAACGTCGATCGCATCATGATGGTGGAGATTTCCGACCGGAAGGCGATCGATGCCTCAAGATCGCTCGATCCGCTGCGCTTCACGAACCACTGCTGCCGCCCCAATGCGGTGCTTCGCATCCGTCAGGGGCGGGTCGAGATCCATTCGATCCGACAGATCGAAGAGGGCGACGAGATCACCTGCGACTATGGCGAGACGCACCATGAAGGTGGCATGACCTGCCACTGCGGCGTGCCCGGCTGTGTGGGCAAGCTGTGAACAACCGGTGAGGAAGCAGTGAAGAAGCGGTGAGGAAACGGTGAGCAAGCGGCTCCGATCTGTGGAGATCGGGCGCAGATCCGGTGGACAAGTCCACCGGAAGGTTCAAGGCGCGGTGCTGCGGGCCGAGTCGCGCAGCTCGCGCCTGAGGATCTTGCCGACATTGCTCTTGGGCAGCTCGTCGCGGAACTCGATCTGGCGCGGGCACTTGTAGGCGGTGAGATGGCGCCGGCAGTGCTCGGCGATCTCGGTCTCCGACAGCGCGGGGTCGCTGCGTACCACGCACAGCCGCACCGCCTCGCCGCTGTGCGCGTCGGGCACGCCGAAGGCGGCGCATTCGAGCACCCCGGGATGCTGGCTGACGACCTGCTCGATCTCGGTCGGATAGACGTTGAAGCCGGACACCAGGATCATGTCCTTCTTGCGGTCGACGATGCGCACCTGGCCGTCGGGCGACATCACGCCGATGTCGCCGGAGCGGAAGAAGCCGTCGGCGCTCATGACCTTGGCGGTCTCGTCGGGGCGCTGCCAGTAGCCGGCCATGACCTGCGGGCCGCGGATGCAGATCTCGCCGGCCTGGCCGAAGGGCAGGTCGCGGCCATCGTCGTCGCGGATGGTGATGTCGGTCGAGGGCACCGGCAGGCCGATGGTGCCGGTGAAGGTCTTCAGGTCGAGCCGGTTGGCGGTGGCCACCGGCGAGGTCTCCGACAGGCCATAGCCCTCGGCGACCGGGCAGCCGGTGACCTGCAGCCATTTCTCGGCGGTGGCCTGCTGCACCGCCATGCCGCCGCCGTTGCTGACCACCAGCGCCGAGAAGTCGAGCCGCGCGAAGGCGGGATCGTGGGCCAGCGCGTTGAACAGCGTGTTGACCGCCGGGAACATGTGGAAGCGCTGGCCGCGCAGCGCGCCCACCAGCGCCTTCAGGTCGCGCGGGTTCGGGATCAGGATCAGCCGCACCCCCATGCGCACGCCGAAGAAGAAGGACAGGGTCAGAGCGAAGATGTGATAGAGCGGCAGCGCGCACACCCCGGTGAGCTGCTGTGCGCCGAAGCTGCGGAACTGCGGCGAGAACCAGGCCTCGCACTGGCGCACATTGGCCACCACATGGCGGTGCAGCAGCACCGCACCCTTGGACACCCCGGTGGTGCCGCCGGTGTACTGAAGAAAGGCGATGTCGTCGGGCCGCACCTGCACCGGGCTGCGGTGCTGGCCGCGCGCCGAGCGCAGTGCCGGTCGCCAGCGGCTGACGCTGCGCCCGTTCTCCAGCGGCAGCTCGAAGGCCGGCACCATCTTGCGCACATGGCGCACCGCAAAATCGATCAGCCGACCCTTCCAGGCCGGCAGCATGTCGCCGGTGGAGGTCAGCAGCACATGGCGAACCGCGGTGCGCTCGATCACCTGCTGCAGCGTCGCGGCGAAGTTCTCCAGCAGCACGATCACTTCCGCACCGGCATCGCGCAGCTGGTGCTCGAGCTCGCGCGGGGTGTAGAGCGGGTTGACATTGACCACGATGCCGCCGGCACGCAGCACCGCGGTGATCGCGACCATGTACTGCGGCAGGTTGGGCATCATCAGCGCCACCCGGGTGCCTGGCACCACGCCGTGGCGCTGCAGCCAGACGGTCAGCGCCTCGGCCTCCCGGTCCAGGTGATCGAAGCCGCTGCTCTCGCCCAGAAAGACCGCCGCCGGCCGGGCCGCATGGCGGCGCAGGCCGTCATCGAGCAGATCGACCAGCGTGCCGGCATCGCTCAGGTCGATCTCGGCGGGCACGCCGGGCGGATAGTGGGCCAGCCAGGGGCGGGGCAGGGCGGTGCTCATGGAACTCCTCCGGAGCCGGGGTCGGCGATGTGGGCCGGATTGTTCGGTGCCCCGGAACCGCGGCGTCTCCGGGCTTGCCCGGAGGCGGGCGGTGGCCTGTCCCTTCAGTGACAGGCGCCTCGCGGCATCATGTCCGCCACGCACGCAACGACGGGAGGCGCAAGGTGCTGGCGATCGGACTGGGACTGGGGCTGCTGCTGATGGCCGGCGTGCTGGCGGGGGTGCTGGCGGGCCTGCTGCCGTGGCCGCTGCTGCTGCTGCCGCTGCTCCATCCGCTGGCCCTGCTGGCCGAGATGTTGATGGCCGCCGCGCTGCACCGGGGCGATGCGCTGGCGCGGCCACCCTGGCGGGCACGCTGGCGCGCCTGGGCGGCAGAGACCGGCTGCTCGAGCCGGCTGTTCCTGCGCGAGCAGATGCTGCGCGAACACCGCTGGCCGGATGCGCAGGCCGCCGCGCCGGGCGTTCGCGGCGTCTTGCTGATCCACGGCCACCTCTGCAACCGCGGCGTCTGGAACGACTGGCAGCCCGGGCTGCGCGCGCTGGGCGTGCCGGTGATCGCGCCCAGCCTGGAGCCGCTCTTCGTGTCGATCGACCAGCACGCGCCGGTGATCGACGCGGCCATCCGCCGGCTCGAGGCGCTGACCGGACAGGCGCCGCTGGTGGTCTGCCACAGCATGGGCGGACTGGTGCTGCGGGCCTGGTGGCGCGCCCAGGTGCAGGCCGGCGCGACGCCGCAGGCCGTCAGTGCGCGTGTCGCCGGGGTCATCACCGTCGGCACGCCGCATCGCGGCACCTGGCTGGCCCGCTTCGGCCAGCGTCCGAATGTTCGCCAGATGCGCCTGGACTGCGACTGGCTGCAGACGCTGGCCGCGGCCGAGACGCCGGCTTGGCGGGCGCGCTTCCTGTGCGTGCGCAGCGATTGCGACACCATCGTCTTTCCGCCGCGCTGTGCGCTGCTGGAGGACGCGCCGACGCTCACGCTGCCTTCGCGCGGCCATCTCGAGCTGCTCGACGACCCGATTCTGCGCCGGCAGGTCGAGCAGGCGCTGCGCGCACGGACATGATGCACGGGCCCGGACCGTGGTACTGTGTGGTTCAGGTCGGATTCAGGATGGTCCGCACCGGAACTGCAATCATCGAACGATGGATTCCGCCTCCACCTCCGCTTCCGCCGTGACCGCGCCGGCGCCGCTCGACGACATTGATCGGCGCATCGTCGATGCGCTGCAGTGGCAGGGCCGCATGACCTTCGACGAGCTGGCCGGACAGGTCCAGCTCTCGGCCTCGGCGGTGCTGCGCCGGGTGCGCCGGCTCGAGGAGAGCGGCGTCATCGTCGGCTACTCGGCCATCGTGCCGCCGCAGCGTCTGGGCCTGACGGTGACCGCGCTGATCGAGCTGCGCCTCGAGCCGGGGCCGGCCGCGGCCGACGCGCTGGCCCGTGCGCTGCAGGACTGGCCCGAGGTGGTCGAGTGCCTGCGCCTGGGCTGCGACCCGAGCCGCTATCAGCTCAAGGTGGTCAGCGCCGACCTGGCGCAGCACGGCCGCTTCATGACCGAACGCCTGCAGATGCTGCCCGGCCTGCGCGACTGCCATGCGCGCTTCGTGCTCGAGCAGCTGCGCACCGGCCGCTCCGGCCCGGTGGCCTGAGCGCAGGCGCCGGGCAGCGCCGGCTCAGGCCGGCGTGCTGCCGGCGAGCTGGTCTTCGTTGCCATAGGCTTCGCCATAGGCGCTGCCGACCAGGGCCGGCCGGCCGACGATCAGCGGATCGACCGGCCCGAGCGTGCGCAGATCCTTGCGTGCGTAGGGCATGCGGTGCAGCACATAGCGCATCGCGTTCAGGCGCGCGCGCTTCTTGCAGTCCGACTTGATGACCGTCCACGGCGCGTCCTGGGTGTCGGTGTGCAGGAACATCGCCTCCTTGGCACGGGTGTAGTCGTCCCACTTGTCGAGGCTGGCCTTGTCGATCGGGCTGAGCTTCCACTGCTTGAGCGGATGCGTCTCGCGCTCCTTGAAGCGACGGCGCTGCTCGGCGCGGCTGACCGAGAACCAGAACTTGAACAGGAAGATGCCGTTGCGCACCAGGTTGCGCTCGAATTCGGGCGCCTCGCGCATGAACTGCTCGTACTGCGCATCGGTGCAGAAGCCCATGACCCGCTCGACGCCGGCGCGGTTGTACCAGGAGCGGTCGAACAGCACGATCTCGCCGCGGGTCGGCAGGTGCTGCACATAGCGCTGGAAGTACCACTGGCCGCTCTCGATCTCGCTGGGCTTCTCCAGCGCGACGACGCGTGCGCCGCGCGGGTTGAGGTGTTCCATGAAGCGCTTGATCGTGCCGCCCTTGCCCGCGGCGTCGCGGCCCTCGAACAGGATGACGACGCGCGCGCCGGTCTCCTTCACCCACGCCTGCAGCTTCAGCAGCTCGACCTGCAGCCGGTACTTCTGCTGCTCGTAGTTCCTGCGCGCCATCAGGTGGCGGTAGGGATAGGCGCCGTCGCGCCAGCCCGGCGCCAGCTCGGTGTCCGGATCGACGCCGGGCATCGGCACCGGCTGGCGCCGGGCGGCCATCGAGCCGCGCATCAGCGCCAGATCGTCCGGCGAGGAGCCGGCGATCAGCGCCTGCAGCTGGTCGCGCCAGGTGGCGTCGTCGATCTCGCCGCGCTGGCGCCGGGCCATCACGTCCGACAGTGCCATCTCGCGCGAGGCCTGCGCGGCCTCGGTCGCGGCCTGGACCTCGTAGTGCTCCAGCCTGGTGGCGGTGATCGGTGCGGACTTGTCGGCCATCTCGACCGGCGCGGCCGGCTTGCGCCGCCGGGGTGCCCGGGGTGAACTTGGGGGCACGGCGGCGGCGGGCGGTTCGCTGGCCACTTCGGGCGTGACGGTCGAGGGGCGGGTGCGGGTGCGAGCGGTCATGGCGGAATCCCTGGTCGGTGTTCGAGATGGGCCGAACGATGGGTGCAGATGACAGCATCATGAAAATCCCGCGCGGCGCCGTCCTTGCGGAGGGTCAATTTCAGGCCAGCCGGCACAATGGAGGATTGCTCACGTCCTGCCAGGAGCCTGCATGAAACCGATCGGAACCCCGCTGTCCGCCCATGCCACCCGCGTCATGCTGCTCGGCAGCGGCGAGCTCGGCAAGGAAGTGCTGATCGCGCTGCAGCGCCTCGGCGTCGAGACGATCGCGGTCGACCGCTACGACAACGCGCCCGGCCAGCAGGTCGCGCACCACGCCCGCACGATCGCGATGAGCGATGCGGCGCAGCTGCGCGCGCTGATCGAGACCGAGCGGCCCGACCTGGTGGTGCCCGAGATCGAGGCGATCGCCACGCCGGAGCTGGAACGGCTCGAGGCCGAGGGCGTCGTGCGCGTCATCCCGACCGCCCGTGCCGCGCGCCTGACGATGGACCGCGAGGGCATCCGCCGCCTCGCTGCCGAGACGCTCGGCCTGCCGACCAGCCCCTACCGCTTCTGCGACTCGCTCGAGGAGCTGCAGGCGGCGATCGACGCCGGCATCGGCTATCCCTGCGTGGTCAAGCCGGTGATGAGCAGCTCCGGCAAGGGCCAGAGCCGGCTCGACGGCCCCGGCGACGTGCGCAAGGCCTGGGACCACGCGATGGCGGGCGGTCGGGTCAGCCACGGCCGCGTCATCGTCGAGGGCTTCATCGACTTCGACTACGAGATCACGCTGCTGACGGTGCGCGCGCTCGGCGCCGACGGCCAGGTCGAGACGCACTTCTGCGACCCGATCGGCCATCTGCAGGTGAAGGGCGACTACGTCGAGAGCTGGCAGCCGCACCCGATGCGGCCGGCGGCGCTGGCCGAGGCGCAGCGCATCGCGCGCGCCGTCACCGACGACCTCGGCGGCCAGGGCCTGTTCGGCGTCGAGCTGTTCGTCAAGGGCGATCAGGTCTGGTTCAGCGAGGTCAGCCCGCGCCCGCACGACACCGGCATGGTGACGATGTGCACCCAGTGGCAGAACGAGTTCGAGCTGCACGCCCGCGCCATTCTCGGCCTGCCGGTGGACACCGCGCTGAAGTCGGCCGGCGCCAGCGCGGTCATCTACGGCGGCGTCGAGGCCGAGGGGCTGGTCTTCGACGGCGTCGACGAGGCGCTGCGGGTGCCGCGCTCGGAGATCCGCCTGTTCGGCAAGCCCGAGAGCTTCGAGCGCCGGCGCATGGGCGTGGCGCTGGTGCGCGACGAGGATGTGGAGAAGGCCCGCGAACAGGCCCGCCTGGCCGCCTCGAAGGTGCGTCCGCGCCGGCCCTGAAGGCGTCCGGTCGCGACTCGGGCCACAATCGCGACTTCCGTTGCCAACACCGTTCCACCAGAACCATGTCCACCCCCGAGATCCCGACCGACGCCGAGGTCACCGCCGCCACTCCGGCTCCCGAGACCCCCGCGCCGATCGAGGCAGCCGCCGTCTCCGGTCCGGCCCTTGACGCCGCACCCGAGATCGCCGCCGAAACGGCAGTCGAGGAGACCGCGGCCGCACCGAGCCCGGCCAAGACTCCGGACATGAGCCCGGCCGAGTGCGCCCGCCAGCTGCGCGAGCGCTTTCCGGCGCTGTTCGACGGCCCGGCCCGGCCGCTGAAGCTGCGCATCCAGGCCGACATCAAGGAGCGTGCGCCGGGCGTGTTCAGCCGCGCGACGCTGTCGGCCTTCCTGCGCCGCCACACCAATTCCACCGCCTATCTGGTCGCGCTGACCAAGGCTGCCAGCCGCACCGACCTCGACGGCCAGCCCGCCGGCGACATCAGCGACGAGCACCGCACGGTCGCGCAGCAGGAGCTCGACCGCCGCCGCGCGCTGCACCAGGAGCGCCGCGCCCAGGAAGCGAAGCAGCAGCAGCGCGAGCCGCGCCGTGGCGCTGCCCCGCAGGGCGAGGCCGCCACGGGCGAGCCGGCCCGCGAGCCGCGCGAGCCTCGTGAGGCACGCGCACCGCGTTCGCCGCGGGGCGAGGGCCGTCCGCCGCGCGAAGCCCGTGAGTCGCGCGAGCCGCGTGAACCGCGTGAACCGCGTGCTCCGGGCAGCCGCCCGCCGCGCCAGGACCGCGATGCCCAGGCCCGCCCGCCGCGCGGCGAGCGCCCGGAACGCGCCGAGCGCCAGAATCGGCCCGCACGGCCGCCGCGTGACGAGGCCGCCCGCGCGGCCGCGGCACCGGTGCGCCAGGAGGCCCCGGCCGAGCGCCTGCCGGAGGATCCGCAGCGCCGCGAGCGCGCCCAGCTGCTGCGCGACTTCGAGCGCAGTTCGCTCAAGCGCTCGAGCTTCTGCGTGCTGCGCGGCGTGCCCGAGGACCAGCTCGACGCGCTGCTCGCGCAGGCGCGCCGCGAGGCCGCCGAGGCCCCGGCGCGCCCACCCCAGCGCGAGGAGCAGGGCGAGCGCCGCCCTGGCGGCCCCGGCCGGCCGCCGCGCCGCTGAGGTCGGCCGCCGTCGACACGAGCTCGACGGGCGACGCTGAACCCGCAGCACGAAGAAGAAGGGGCCGCAGCTGCGGCCCCTTCTGTCATGGCGTCAATGCCCGCTTCACAGGCCGGCAGCGGCGCGCAGCAGCTGCGCCTTGTCGGTGCGCTCCCAGGCGAACTCCGGCTCCTCGCGGCCGAAGTGGCCGTAGGCGGCGGTCTTCGAGTAGATCGGGCGCAGCAGGTCGAGCATCTGGATGATGCCCTTCGGGCGCAGGTCGAAGTGCTCCTGGACCAGCGCGGCGATCTGCGCGTCCGGGATCACGCCGGTGCCTTCGGTGTAGACCGTGATGTTGATCGGGCGGGCCACGCCGATGGCGTAGCTGACCTGGATCTGGCACTGGCGCGCCAGGCCGGCGGCGACCACGTTCTTGGCGACATAGCGCGCGGCGTAGGCGGCCGAGCGGTCCACCTTCGTCGGATCCTTGCCCGAGAAGGCGCCGCCGCCGTGCGGGCAGGCGCCGCCGTAGGTGTCGACGATGATCTTGCGGCCGGTCAGGCCGCAGTCGCCCTGCGGGCCGCCGATGACGAAGCGGCCGGTCGGGTTGATCAGGTACTTGGTGTCCTGCAGCCATTCCTTGGGCAGCACCGGCTTGATGATCTCCTCGATGCAGGCCTCGTAGAAGCTGGCCTTCATCTTCGTGGCCGTCTCGCTCTGGTCGGGGCTGTGCTGCGTGGAGAGCACCACGGTGTCGATGCTGTGGGGCTTGCCGTCCACATAGCGCATCGTGATCTGGCTCTTGGCGTCCGGGCGCAGGAAGGGCAGGCGGCCGTCCTTGCGCAGCTGGGCCTGGCGCTCGACCACGCGGTGCGCGTAGTAGATCGGCGCAGGCATCAGCTCAGGCGTCTCGTCGCAGGCGTAGCCGAACATCAGGCCCTGGTCGCCGGCGCCGGTGTTCAGGTGGTCGTCGGAGGCGTGGTCGACGCCCTGGGCGATGTCGTTCGACTGCTTGTCGTAGGCCACCAGCACCGCGCAGCCCTTGTAGTCGATGCCGTACTCGGTGTTGTCGTAGCCGATGCGCTTGATCGTGTCGCGCGCGACCTGGATGTAGTCGACATGCGCGTTGGTGGTGATCTCGCCGGCCAGCACGACCAGGCCGGTGTTGGTCAGCGTCTCGGCGGCCACGCGCGAGCGCGGATCCTGCGCCAGGATGGCGTCGAGGATGGCGTCCGAGATCTGGTCGGCCACCTTGTCGGGGTGTCCCTCGGACACCGATTCGGACGTGAAGAGGAAATCGTTCGCCACTTATAAACTCCTGTGATCCAAACAAGCTTTTCGGCGCGTGTCGCCGAGCTGTTGAGGAGCCTGCGGCGAACGCTTTAGCGGCATTTTTTCCACTTCTGCCGAAAATCTCTCGATTTCGGCAGGTGGCGTGCCCGGTCAAGACCCGGCCCGTCGCCCCGCAAGTTGTTCCTTAACTCGGCGAATGTGACGAATTCTATGCCCGTGATCGCCTCCCTGTTCAACGCCGCCTCGAAGGCCCCGCTGCCGTTGCTCCATCGCATCGGCGCGCTGCTGGGCTGGGTCACCTGGTGCGCCTCGCCGACCTACCGGCGCCGTCTGGCGGCCAACATCGCCCAGGCCGGTCTGCCGGCGGCGACCCGGCGCCTGGCGGTGGCGTCGGCCGGGCGCATGGTGGCCGAGCTGCCCTGGCTGTGGTGCCGCCGGCCTGATGCGCCGCTGGGCGACATCGTGCGCTGGGAGGGCGCCGAGCATGTCGAGGCGGCGCTGGCGCGCGGCCGCGGCCTGGTGATGCTCACGCCGCATCTGGGCTGCTTCGAGATCATCGCGCAGGCCTATGCCGAGCGCTGGGGCGGCCAGCGCGCGATGACGGCGCTGTACCGCCCGGCGCGCCAGCCCTGGCTGCGCGATCTGGTGGCGCAGTCGCGCAACCGCCCCGGCCTGGAGACGGCGCCGGCGACGCTGGCCGGCGTGCGTCAGATGATCCGCGCGCTGCGCAAGGGCGGCACGATCGGCCTGCTGCCCGACCAGGTGCCGCCCGACGGCCTGGGCGTGTGGGCACCCTTCTTCGGCCGCGAGGCCTACACGATGACGCTGGCGGCCCGTCTGGTGCAGCAGACCGGCGCCGACTGGCTGCTGCTGGCCTGCGAGCGCCTGCCGGGCGGCCGCGGCTTCGTCATCCGCGCCAGCCTGCCCGACGAGGCACTGCCCGCCAGCCCCGACGAGCCCGACGCCGAGCGCCTGGCCGTGCGCAGCGCCGGCGTCGTCAACCGCGCGATGGAGCGGCTGATCCGCCAGAATCCCGGCCAGTATCTGTGGGGCTATCACCGCTACAAGGCGCCGCGTGCGCTGGCGGAGCCGGCCCCCGCGCCTGCTTCCGACGCTTCCGCATGAAATCCTTTCTCTCGAACATGGCCGCCCGGCTGGTGCTCGGCCTGCTGTGGCTGCTGCACTGGCTGCCGCTGGGCCTGCAGACCCGCCTCGGCCAGGGGCTGGGCGCGCTGCTTTGGCGGCTGGGCAAGTCGCGTCGGCGCATCGCGCTGCGCAACCTCGCGCTGTGCCTGCCCGAGAAGACGCCGGCCGAGCGCGAAGCGCTCGCCCGTGCGCACTTCGGCTGGCTGGGGCGCAGCTTTCTCGAGCGCGGCATGCTCTGGTACGCCTCGCGCGAGCGGCTGTCGCGCCTGATCCAGGTCGAGGGCGACGTGAAGCTGGCCGAGCGCAGCGAGCGCCCGGTCATGTGGCTGGTGCCGCATTTCCTGGCGCTGGACGTGGCCGGCGTCAGCGTGCTGCTGAACCAGGGCCGCCACGCCGGCTCGATCTATCAGGCGCAGAGCAATCCGGTCTTCGATGCGGCGATGCGCCGTGGCCGGCTGCGCTTCGGCAACGCCGAGATCTTCGCCCGCAGCGAGGGTGCACGCGCGCTGATGCGCGCCATCAAGCGGGGTGATGCCTTCTTCAACCTGCCCGACATGGACTTCGGCGCCCGCGACGCGGCCTTCGTGCCCTTCTTCGGCGTGCCGGCGGCGACGCTGCTGGCGCCGTCGCGCATGGCGCGTGCGCTGGGCATGGTGGTGCAGCCGGTGGTCAGCGAGATGCTGCCCGGCGGCCAGGGCTGGCGCATCCGCTTCCTCGAGCCCTGGACCGACTTCCCCACCGACGACGCGGTCGCCGACACCGCGCGCATGAACCGCTGGATCGAGCAGGAGGTGCGCCGCCTGCCCGAGCAGTACCTGTGGGTGCACAAGCGCTTCAAGACCCGGCCCGAGGGCGAGGCGGGGCTGTACTGATGGACGCCCTGCCCGTCGCTGCCCTGGTCGATCACCTGCGCCGCCACCTGCCGGCGCTGCTGGCCGTCTACGGCTTCGGCAGCCGGGTGCAGGGCACGGCCGGCGCCGACAGCGATCTGGACCTGGCGGTGCTGGTGGCCGGCCGGGCCGACGTGCTGCAGCTGTGGTCGCTGTCCGGCGACCTGGCGGATCTGGCCGGCTGCCCGGTCGACCTGATCGACCTGCGCGCCGCCTCGACCGTCATGCAGTACCAGGTCATCACCACCGGCCAGCGCTGGTGGACGCTCGACAGCCAGGCCGCGCTCTGGGAGGCGGCCGTGCTCAGCGACAAGACCGAGCTTGACGAGGCGCGCCGCCCGCTGCTCGAGGACATTGCCCGCGAAGGACGCATCCATGGCCGCTGACGACGTGCTGATCAACAAGGCCGCGACGATCGAGCGCTGCGTGGCGCGGGCACGCGAGGAATACGAGCGCGGACCGGACAGCTTCGCCACCGACCACACCCGCCAGGACGCGGCCATCCTGAACATCCAGCGCGCCTGCGAGGCCGCCATCGACATGGCGCAGCACCTGGTGCGGCGCGAGCGCCTGGGCGTGCCGCAGAGCTCGCGCGACGTGTTCGAGCTGCTGGCGCGCGCCGGCTGGCTCGACCCCGCGCTGGCGGCCGGCCTCAAGCGCATGGTGGGCTTCCGCAACATCGCGGTACACGATTACCAGGCCCTGCAGCTGCCGATCACCGTCGCGGTGATCACGCTGCATCTGGACGACTTCCTGCGCTACACCCGGGCGCTGCTGCTGCGCGAGGGCAGCGCCGGATAATCCCTGCCCATCATGCGACTGCCCTTCACCAAGATGCACGGCCTCGGCAACGACTTCGTCGTGTTCGATGCCACCCGCGCGCCGCTGGCGCTCAGCCAAGAACAGCTGCGCTTCGTCGGCGACCGGCGCTTCGGCATCGGCGCCGACCAGATCCTGGTCGTCGAGCGTCCGCAGGGGGCGGATGCCGACTTCCGCTACCGCATCTTCAACGGCGCCACCGGCGAGGAGGTCGAGCACTGCGGCAACGGCGCGCGCTGCTTCATGCGCTTCGTGCGCGAGAAGGGCCTGAGCGACCGCGACGAGGTGCGCGTCGAGACGATGAACAACCGCATCGTGCTGCGCATGCAGGCCGACGGGCGGGTCACCGTCGACATGAACCAGCCGATTCTCGAGCCCGAGCGCGTGCCCTTCGATCCGTCCGGGCTGCAGCCGCGGCTGAAGAACGGCGCCGAGCTGTGGCCGCTGGCCAACCCGGCCGCGCCGCAGGAGCAGGTCGAGGTCGCGGTGGTGTCGATGGGCAATCCGCATGCGGTGCAGCGCGTGGACGATGTCGACACCGCGCCGGTGGCGCAGGTCGGGCCGTGGGTGGAGTCGCATCCGCGCTTTCCGCGCAAGGTCAACGCCGGCTTCCTGCAGGTGGTCGCGCGCGACCGGGTGCGGCTGCGGGTGTTCGAGCGCGGCGCCGGCGAGACGCTGGCCTGCGGCACCGGCGCCTGCGCGGCGGTGGTGGCCGGCATCCGCCTGGGCTGGCTGGACGCGCGCGTCGATGTCGAGACCCGCGGCGGCGAGCTGACCATCGAGTGGGACGGCCCCGGCAGCAGCGTGCGCATGACCGGTCCGGCGGTCACCGTGTTCGAGGGCCATGTGGAGCTGCCGGCGGCTTCCTGCTGAACCGGATCGGCTTGTGCATTCAAGGCGCGGATGAAGGGCATCCGGCCGGCTTTTCCTTCGGGTGACCGGCCAGGGGCTGCGCTACCCTCGCTCGTCATGAGCAGCATTCCGGGCCGACTGAGCGGCCTTTCCGAGGACGACATCGCCAGCTACCTGATGCAGACGCCCGGCTTCTTCGAGCGTCATGCCGAGCTGCTGGCCAATGTCGAGCTGGCCAATCCGCATGGCCAGCGCGCCGTCTCGCTCCAGCAGCGCCAGATGGAGATGCTGCGCGAGCGCATTCACGGCCTCGAGCGCCGCCTGATGGAGATGATCCGCCACGGCCAGGAGAACGCGGTGCTGTCGGACCGCCTGCACCAGTGGGTGCGCGGCCTGATGCTGCTGGCCGATCCGCGCGACATTCCGGACATGCTGGTGATCGATCTGCAGGAGCAGTTCATGGTCCCGCAGGCGGCGATGCGGCTGTGGGAGGTGGCACCGGACTTCGAGTCCGAGCCGGTGGCGCGCGGCGTCAGCCCCGAGCTGCGCCGCTTCGCCTCCAGCCTGGTCACGCCCTGCTGCGGCGCGCACACCAGCTTCGAGGCGGTGCAGTGGCTGGCGCAGCCCGCCGCGGTGGCCTCGCTGGCCTTGCTGCCGCTGCGGCGCAGCATGACCTCGCCGGCCTTCGGCATGCTGGTGCTGGCCTCGTCCGACCCGATGCGCTACACGCCCGAGATGGGCACCGATTTCCTGGTGCGCATCGCCGAGCTGGCCAGCGCCGCGGTGACCCGGCTGCTTCCCGACGGCGGCTGACCCGCCAAGACCGCCCGGGCGCCGGGGTTTCGGGCGCGCTGCCAGCATCGTGGGCGGTCTTCGCCTGATGCGGTCCGCGAGGAGGCTTGTGATGCCCGTGCCGCTGTCCGCGTTCACCATCGCCCTGGAGGTCGCCTCGGCCTCGGTCCCATCGCCGGATGCGCTGCTGCTGCAGGCGCTGCTGGCCGCCGCGGTGCGGCTGTCCGGTCTGCCGGCGCTGCCGGTCGATGCGCCGGCGCCGGTGCTGGTCGATCTGCCGGTGGCCGAGCTGCACCGCCAGGCCTGCCCCGAGCGCCCCCGCGACTGCGCGCGCCTGATCGCCTGGCATGACGCCGCCGGGGGGCGGGTGCTGCTGAGCGACCAGCTCGACTGGCGCATGCGGCCGGTCGACCGCTCCTTCGTGCTGCACGAACTGGTGCATGTGCTGCAGGCCCGGCGCCCCGGCAGCACCCGCGACGACGATTGCGCCCGCGCGCTCGACGACGAGCGCCTGGCCTACCGGGTGCAGAACGCCTGGCTGGACGAACAGGGGCGCGCCGAGCGTTTCGGCGGCATGCTGCATGCCCTGCGCTGCGCGGCCGCGCAGGTCGATGCCGACGGGCGGATGCGGCTGCGCCGCGGTGGCGGCAGCGACGGCGATGCCGAGGCCCTGATCGGCGACCTGATGCGGCGCCGCAGCCTCACCCCGCCGGAAACAGCCCCGCCACCGCCCGGTACAGCGCCCTGAAGCGCACATGGCGAGCCGCCAGCCGCGCGGTCTCGGCCGGATCGGGCGAGAAGGTCGCGGCGATCTCGGGCGCGGGGCAGACCTGGTCGAGCGTGCCGCCGTCGGCCAGCCAGGCCAGGCGCGCCGCGCCCAGCGCGCCGCCGGCCTCGCCGCCGTGGCGGGTGACCATCGGCACGCCGATCGCGTCGGCCAGCAGCTGCGCCCACAGGCCGGAGCGCGCGCCGCCGCCCACCAGCGTGAGGCCGGCCACCTCGCCCGGCTGCACGCCCAGCGCATGCCAGCCGTCGAGCAGGCCGAAGGTCACGCCCTCGATCACCGACCAGCCCAGCGCGGCCGCGTCGTGCTCGTTGGTCAGCCCGAAGAAGCTGCCCTGCGCGTGCGGGTTGTTGTGCGGCGTGCGCTCGCCGTTCAGGTAGGGCAGGAAGAGCGGCGCGCGCTCGCGCTGCTCCGGGCTCAGACGCGCGACCTGCTCGAGCAGCGCGCCTTCGCTCGCCGCGCCGACCAGCCGCGTCACCCAGCTCAGGCCGTTGGCGGCGCTGAGCATCACGCTCATCTGGTGCCAGGTGCCGGGCAGCGCGTGGCAGAAGGCGTGCATCGCGCTGGCCGGGTTGGGACGGAAGCGGTCGCTGGTCAGGAAGATCACGCCCGAGGTGCCCAGCGAGACGAAGCCCTCGCCCGGCCGCACCGCGCCGATGCCGACTGCGCTGGCGGCGTTGTCGCCACCGCCGCCGGCGACGATCACGCCGGCCGGCAGGCCCCAGCGCGCGGCCAGCTCGGGCCGGAGCGTGCCGGACGCCTCGCTGCCCTCGACCAGCCGCGGCATCTGCGCCTCGGTCAGGCCGCAGGCGGCCAGCACCTCGGCCGACCAGCGCCGCTCGGCCACGTCCAGCCACAGCGTGCCGGCGGCGTCGCTCCTCTCGCCGACGCGCTCGCCGGTCAGCATGAAGCGCAGCCAGTCCTTGGGCAGCAGCACGGTGGCGGTCTTCGCGAAGACCTCCGGCTCATGCCGGCGCACCCACAGCAGCTTCGGCGCGGTGAAGCCGGGCATGGCCAGATTGCCGGCGATGGCGTGCAGACGCGGGCAGGCGGCCTCCAGCTCGGCGCATTCGGCGCCGCTGCGGCCGTCGTTCCACAGGATGGCCGGGCGCAGCACGTCGCCGGCGGCGTCCATCAGCACCGCGCCGTGCATCTGGCCCGACAGGCCGATCGCGCGCACCTGCGCCAGCGCGGCGGCCTGCCCGGCCTGCAGCCGTGCCATCGCGCGCGTCATCGCGTCCCACCAGTCGGCGGGCGACTGCTCGCTGTGCAAGGGCGCGGGGCGCTGCACGGTCAGCCGCTCGCCGACGCTGGCGACGAGGCGGTGCTGCCGGTCGAGCAGCACCAGCTTCAGCTCGGAGGTGCCGAGATCGATGCCGAGGTACATGGGAAAAGGTCCTGCGGAAAGGCTCAGGCCGGGCTCAGGTCGCGGCTCAGGCCGCGCCGCCGAAGCGGTTGTCGGCCTGCTTGCGGAACTCGCTCGGCGTCAGCCCCTTGATCTCGAGGAAGCGCCGGTTGAAGTTCGCGACGTTGTTGAAGCCGACCTCGAAGCAGATGTGCGTGATCAGCCGGTCCGATTCCATCAGCAGCTGGCAGGCGCGGTTGATGCGGACGCGGTTGACGAAGTCGGTGAAGGTGTTGCCGGTGGCGCGGCGGAAGAAGCGGCTGAAGCGGCTCTCGCTCATGCCCAGCTCGGCGGCGATGTCGGCGGCGGAGAAGGCCTGGCCGAGGTTGTCGGTGATGCGGCTGACCACCGCGTCGATCTGGTCGAGCGAGTCGTCGTCGTCGATGCTCTGCATCTGCACGTTCGACAGCAGCCGGTAGTCGGTGCAGGCGGCCAGCTCGGCCATCAGCTCGCAGAAGACGGCGAAGCGGCGCAGGCCGCGCGCCTCCTTGATGCGCTGCCAGGACTGCTGCGCGCGCTCGCCCATGCCGAAGAACTCGATGCCGTGGCGCGCGCGCTCGAGCATCGGCAGCACCTCGCCCAGCTCGGGGATGGCCGCGGCGGCGCGCGCCATCGGCTCGTGCTGGAACTGGATCGCCAGGTCGCGCAGCGTCACGCCGCCGTCGGGCATGTCCATCGACAGCCAGTTGTGCGGCAGCCGCGGGCCGGTCAGCACCAGGTGGCCGGGCTGGAACTGGCCGATCCAGTCGCCGACGAAGACCTTGCCCGAGGTGCTGGTGATCAGGTGCAGCTCGTACTCGTCGTGATAGTGCCAGCGCGCCAGCGGCGTCGGGAAGCCATGCGCCAGGCAGCGCACGGTGCCGGCGTCCTCCGGCGACTCATAGCCCAGGTCCGGCGAGCGGACGTGGTCGTACTCGAGCTCGGGGCGGGTCTGGCGCGGGATGGTGCGAGGCTTGGCAGGCATGATGAACTCGAGGTTACCGCGCGCGCCTGGCTCCTGTCTCAGCAGGTCCGGCCACCCTGGGCGGCGACGAAGGCCTCCACCCGCGCGCTGGCGCGGCGCACCGCGTCCACCAGCCGCGCATCGCCCGCCAGCTCGCCCCACAGCGGCGCGTCGGCGCAGAAGGCCGCCACCGGGTCGGCGGCGTCGCAGATCGCGTGCGCGACCGCCGGGTCCATCGCCTGGTCCTGGTAGGTGTAGGGAATGCCGCCGCGGTGCCAGACCTGCAGATAGGCCAGGAACAGCGCCGGCAGCATCGCCACGCTGTCGATGGTGGCGCCGGCGGCCAGGCGCTCGCGGACGGTCGGCGCGATGAAGCCGGGAATCTTGCTGAAGCCGTCCATCGCCACGCGCTGGTTGGTGTCGCGGATGGCGGGGTTGCCGAAGCGGTCCAGCACCACGTCGCGGTACCTGGCCAGATCGATCGGGCAGGGCTTCTCGGGCGTGTCCAGCACCGGAATGGTGTCGTCGGTGACATAGTCGAAGGCCATCTGGCGGATCACCGGGTCGTGCGTGCCTTCGTGAATGTACAGATGGCCGACCAGCGTGCCGGCCCAGGCGATGCACGAGTGCGTCGCGTTGAGCAGGCGGATCTTGGCCTCCTCGTAGGCATCGACCGACTGCACCATCTCGACGCCGACCGTCTCCCAGGCCGGGCGGCCGGCGATGAAGCGGTCCTCGATCACCCACTGGATGAAGCTCTCGCCCATCAGCGCGGCGGGGTCGTCCACGCCGGTGGCGGCCCGCACGCGCTCGCGCACGTCGGGCGTCGGGCGCGGCGTGATGCGGTCGACCATCGCGTTCGGGCTGGTGGTGTTGGCCTGCACCCAGGCCAGCAGCTCGGCGTCGCCCACGAGCTCGATGAACTGCAGCAGGCCGCCGCGCGAGCGGTCGCCGTTGTGGCGCAGGTTGTCGCAGTTGAGCAGCGTGACCGGGCCGGCGCCGCTCTTCATGCGCGCGCGCAGCAGGGCGGTCAGCGCGCCGTAGATCGTCGAGCCCGGCTGGCCGGCGCGCGCGGCGTCGAGGTCGGCGCGCAGGTCGGCGAAGGTGGCCAGGTCGAGCCGGTTCTGCGCGTCGAGGTAGTAGCCGGCCTCGGTGACGGTGAAGGAGATGATCTTGGTGTCGCTGCTCGCGCCTTGCGCGATCAGCCCGGCCAGGTCGGGCGTGTAGCCGATGACCTGGCGGATCGAGCCGATGCGCGTGTAGCGGTGCTCGCCGGCCGGCGAGATGGTCTCCAGCGTGTAGGCGCCGCCCTGCGCGGCCAGCGCGGCGATCGTCTCGGCCATGTCGGGCCGGGTGTTGCCGCCGGCCAGTTGCCAGCCGGTGTCGCCGCTCTGGATGAGCTCGTGCAGGTAGACAGCCAGATGGGCCCGGTGGAACGAGCCCAGGCCGAGATGCAGGATGACGTTCATGGTGGGGCGTCTTGTCGGAAGGGGTGTTCTGCTCAGAGATCGAAGTTCGAGGGCATCAGCACGACGTCGCGGATGGTCACGCCGCGCGGCCGGGTCAGCATGAAGGTGATGACCTCGCCGATCTCGGCCGGCTCGATCAGGCTGCCGGAGGCGCGTGCCTCGGCCAGCTTGTCGGCGGGCCAGTCGGCGATCAGGCCGGTCAGCACCGGGCCCGGCGAGATCGAGCCCACGCGCAGGCCGTGCTTGAAGACCTGGCGGCGCGTGGTCTGCACGAAGCAGTCGATCGCCCACTTGGACGACGCGTAGACCGGCTCCCACGGCGTGGGGTAGTGCGCCGCCAGCGAGCTGGTGACGAGAATGTCGCCCGAGCCGCGCTCGATCATGTGCGGCAGCGCGTCGCGCACGTTCTTCATGACCACCGCGACGTTGAGCTGCAGCATGCGGTCGATCGCGTCGGTGTCGGCATCGACCAGATCGCCGCCGATGTAGAGCCCGGCATTGGCGTGCAGGATGTCGAGCCGGCCGGCCCGGGCCAGCACCTGCGGCACCAGCGTGCGGCACTGCGCGGCGTCGAGCAGGTCGAGCTGCAGCGGGATGACCGCGTCGCCATGCTCGGCCTGCATCGCCGCCAGCCCGGCGGCGTCGCGGTCGACCAGCACCACGCGGGCACCGCCGGCCAGCAGCGCCTCGGCGCTGGCGCGGCCGATGCCGGAAGCCGCGCCGGTGATCGCGGCCACCTGGCCTTCGAAAGGTCGGTTCTTCATCATCAGCCCGCCCGTGCGGCGCGGCCCTGGGCGTCGAAGCGGTGCGCGTTGGCCGCCTCGACGAAGACGCCCACGCGGTCGCCGTTGTGCAGGTTCGAGCGCACCGGCTGGCGCGAGACCAGCTGCGCGCCGCTGTCGACGGTGACATAGATCAGCGTCTCGGCGCCGAGCGACTCCACCAGCTCGACCGTGCCCGGCAGGCCGCCGGCCGGGGCCTGGGCGGCCGCCTGCAGCGTCACGTCCTCCGGACGCAGGCCGACGAAGCCCCCCGCGGGCACGCCGGCCACCTGCGGCAGGTGGCGGCCCTCGACCACGTTCATCTGCGGCGAGCCGATGAACTGCGCGACGAACTGGTTGGCGGGGCGGTCGTAGAGCTCCAGCGGCGTGCCGACCTGCTCGATCAGGCCGTCGCGCAGCACGACGATGCGGTCGGCCAGCGTCATCGCCTCGACCTGGTCGTGCGTGACGTAGATGGTGGTGGCGCCCAGGTCGCGGTGCAGCTTGGCGATCTCGACGCGGGTCTGGCCGCGCAGCGCGGCGTCCAGGTTGGAGAGCGGCTCGTCGAACAGGAAGACCTTCGGGGCGCGCACGATGGCGCGGCCGATGGCCACGCGCTGGCGCTGGCCACCCGACAGCGCCTTCGGGGTGCGCTCCAGGTACTGCGTCAGGTTGAGGATCTTCGCGGCGCGCTCGACCTTCTCGCGGATGACGGCGGGGTCTTCCTTGGCGAGCTTGAGCGCGAAGCTCATGTTCTCGAACACGCTCATGTGCGGATAGAGCGCGTAGCTCTGGAACACCATCGCCAGGTCGCGCTTGGAGGAGGGCGCGTGGGTGATGTCGCGGCCGTCGAGGATCAGCTTGCCGCCATCGATGTGCTCCAGGCCGGCGATCAGGCGCAGGAGCGTGGACTTGCCGCAGCCCGACGGGCCGACGAAGACGATGAACTCGCCCTTCTCGATGGTGAGGTCCACGCCCTTGATGGCGCGGTGTTCGCCGAAGAACTTCTCGATGCCCTGGAGTTGCAGGTAGGCCATGGGAGGATGTCTCGTGGAATGGTTGACTGCGCCGGTCACTTCACGGCGCCGAAGGTCAGGCCCTGCACCAGCTGCTTCTGGCTGAACCAGCCGAAGACGACGATCGGGGCGATCGCCAGCAGCGAGGCGGCCGACAGCTTGGCCCAGAACAGCCCCTCGGGGCTGGAGTACTGCGCGATCAGCGCGGCCAGCGTGCCGGCGTTGGAGGCGCTGAGGTTGAGCGACCAGAAGGCCTCGTTCCAGCTCAGCACCAGGCACAGCAGGCCGGTGGAGGCGAAGCTGCCCAGCGACAGCGGCAGCAGCACTTTCGTGGCCTCCTGCCAGAGCGTGGCGCCGTCCATGCGCGAGGCCTCGAGGATCTCGGGCGGGATCTCGCGGAAGCCCGAATAGAGCATCCAGACCATGATCGGCAGGTTGGAGAGGGTGAACACGATGATCAGCCCTGCTTGCGTGTCGAGCAGCGCGGTCTTCTGCGCCATCACGTAGACCGGCACCAGGGCGCCGACGGCCGGCATCATCTTGGTGGAGAGCATCCACATCAGGATGTCCTTGGTCCGCGGGCCCTTGAAGAAGGCCATCGCGTAGGCGGCCGGGCCGGCCAGGAGCAGGCCCAGCAGCGTCGACAGCACGCTGGTCACCACCGAGTTCCAGGCGTAGTGCAGGTAGTCGCTGCGCTCCTGCACCTCGTGGAAGTTCTCCAGCGTCGGGGTGAAGAAGATCTGCGGCGGCACCGCGATGGCCTGCAGCTCGGTCTTGAAGGCGGTCAGCACCAGCCAGCCCAGCGGGAAGAACAGCAGCAGCGTGACCAGCCAGGCCGCCACGGTGCGCAGCAGCAGCACCGGCGTCAGGGAGGAGGGACGGGACGACATCGGGAGGCTCCTCACTTGTCCAGGTTCTTGCCGACCAGGCGGATCAGGAAGACGGCGGCGATGTTGGCCAGCACGACCGCGAACAGCGCGCCGGCCGAGGCCACGCCCGCATCGAAGTTCAGCAGCGCCTGCTTGAAGATCAGGAAGGCCATGTTGGTGCTGGCATCCCCCGGACCGCCGCCGGTGGTGGTGTAGATCTCGGCGAACACGGAGAGCAGGAAGATCATCTCGATCATCACCACCACCGCCACCGAGCGGCCCAGGTGCGGGATGTAGAGATAGCGCAGCTGCTGCAGGTAGTTGGCGCCGTCCATGCGCGCGGCCTCGATCTGCTCGCGGTCCATCGACTGCAGCGAGGTCACGAAGATCAGCGTCGCGAACGGCAGCCACTGCCAGCTCACCATGATGATCACGCTCAGCAGCGGCCAGTCGGTCAGCCAGTCCACCGGCGCGGCGCCGAAGAACTGCCAGACCTGCGCCAGCACCCCGTAGATCGGGTTCATCATCATGTTCTTCCACAGCAGCGCATTGACCGTGGGCATGACGAAGAAGGGGCTGATCAGCAGGATGCGCACCAGGCCGCGGCCCGGGAACGGATCGTCGATCAGCAGCGCGATGGCCGCGCCCAGGCCCACCGTGATCAGGATGACGCTGCCCAGCAAGAGCAGCGTGTTGATCACCGAGGTCGTGAACGACGGGTCGGTGATGAAGTATTCGAAGTTCTCGAGCCCGACGAAGCCGCTCTGGTCGGGCTGCATCAGGTTGTAGCGGATCACGCTGAAGTACAGCGTCATCACCAGCGGCACGATCATCCACAGGAAGAGCGTGGCCACCGCGGGCGCCATCAGGGCGCGGGGCAGGAATCGGTTCATGGGTCCACCATCGTGCGCGGCCGGTCAGGTCGCGGAGAGGGTCGGAGGTCGCCCCCCGGCCCGTCTCCACGCCTGCCGGCCATGCCTCACCTCACCACAGGGAGAGGGTCGAGAAGTCGGCTGCAGCGCGCCCTGCGGGCGTCACTTGTAGTAGCCGGCCTTCTTCATCTCGCGCTCGGCGGCCTGCTGGCTGGTCTTCAGGGCGGCGTCGACCGAGGTCTTGCCGGCCAGCGCCGCGCTCATCTGCTGGCCGACGGCGATGCCGATGGCCTGGAACTCGGGAATTGCCGCGAACTGCACGCCGATGTAGGGCGACTTCGGCAGCGTCGAGTCGGTCGGGTTGGCGCTGTCGATCGCGGCCTTCTCGGCAGCGGCGAAGCGGGCGGCCTTCTGGAACTCCGGCGACGCGTAGGTCGACTTGCGGGTGCCGGTGGGCACATTGGCCCAGCCGTTGGTCTTGGCCACCAGCTGGATGTAGTCCTTGCTGGTCGCCCAGGTGATGAACTTCTGCGCCGCGTCGACCTTCTTCGAACCGGCCGGAATCGCCAGATTCCACGACCACAGCCAGTTGGCGCCCTTCGGGGTGTTCATGGTCGGCGCCTGGGCGAAGGCCATCTGGTCGGCGACCTTGGACTGCTTCGGATCGCTGACGAAGGAGGCGGCGATGGTGGCGTCGATCCACATGCCGCACTTGCCGGCGTTGGTCAGCGCCAGGATCTCGTTGAAGCTGTTGGCGGCCGAGCCCGGGGGGCCGTAGTTCTTCAGCAGGTCGACGTAGAAGTTGATCGCGTCCTTCCAGGGCTTGCTTTCCAGCTGCGGCTTCCACGACATGTCGAACCACTGGCCGCCGAAGGTGTTGACCAGCGTCGACAGGAAGGCCATGTTGTCGCCCCAGCCCGGCTTGCCGCGCAGGCAGATGCCGTACACGCCGTTCTTCGGGTCGTGCATCCTGGCGGCCAGGTCCTTGATGTCGGTCCAGGTCGGCTTGTCGGCGACCTTCACGCCGGCCTTGTCGGCCAGGTCCTTGCGGTACATCAGCATCGACGACTCGCCATAGAACGGCGCGGCGAAGAGCTTGCCGTCCACGCTCAGGCCGCTGCGGATCGCCGGCAGCAGGTCGTCGGCGTCATAGGCGGCGTCGGTCTTCAGTTCCTGGAGCCAGCCCTTCTTGCCCCAGATCGGCGCCTCGTACATGCCGATGGTCATGATGTCGAACTGGCCGCCCTTGGTGGCGATGTCGGTGGTCACGCGCTGGCGCAGCACGCCTTCCTCGAGCGTCACCCACTTGACCTTGATGTCCGGGTTGGCCTGCTCGAAATGCTTCGTCAGCTTCTGCATCTCGATCATGTGACCGTTGTTGACGGTGGCGATCACCAGTTCGGTGGCGGCGTTCGCCAGGCCGGCGGTCAGGCCGAAGGCCAGGGCCAGGGAGGCCTTGAGCGTCAGTTTCATCATGTGTCTCCTCGCGGGATGGAACAGGAACGGACTACGTGGGGAGCGGCCGGGGCCCCGGCGGTGCAGCGCTGGCACCGGGCTGGAGCGGTCAGCCCCGATCGACAGGCGCAACGATAGGTGCTGACGGATGCACCGATTGATACGGATGCCGCCCATTCCTGTACTTCATTGCACGCAATGACTCGGGTTTTCCATAGGTACACGGAAGAAAGTACATATTTGTACTTTCTTGCACCCATTCGCTGCAATGCAGCATCGAAACTGGCGTGTTCCTCGGTCATCGCAGGTCGCGGACCTGCCGGGAGCGGACGGCTCGCGCGACAATCCCGCCCCATGAAAGTCATCCGTCTGCGTGAAGGCAAGGAGCGCTCGCTCCTGCGCAAGCATCCCTGGGTGTTCCAGGGCAGTGTCGAAAAAGGCAAGGCCGACCCCGGCGAGACCGTGCGGGTCGAGAGCCACTCGGGCCAGTTCCTGGCCTGGGCCGCGTTCAGCCCGAGCTCGATGATCCGGGTGCGGGCCTGGAGCTTCGACGAGGCCGAGCGCATCGACGCCGACTTCTTCCGCCGCCGCGTCGAGGCGGCGGTGGCGATGCGTGCGCGCCTGGGGCTGCGCAGCAACGGCGTGCGCCTGATCCACGGCGAGGCCGACGGCCTGCCGGGCCTGATCGTCGACCGCTACGAGGACATCCTGAGCGCCCAGTTCCTCAGCGCCGGCACCGAGCGCTGGAAGCAGCAGATCGCCGACGCGCTGCTGGCCGCCACCGGCTGCACGCGCCTGTTCGAGCGCAGCGACTCCGGCGTGCGCCAGATGGAGGGCCTGCCGGCGGTCAAGGGCTGGCTGCGCGGCGAGGGCTCGACCACCGTGACGCTGCACGAGCACGACATCAGGCTCACCGTCGATGTCGAGGAAGGCCACAAGACCGGCTACTACCTCGACCAGCGCGAGAACCGGGCGCTGTTCGCGCGGCTGGTGCGCCAGTTCGGCTGCCAGTCGGTGCTGAACTGCTACAGCTACACCGGCGGCTTCAGCGTCTCGGCGCTGGCCGGCGGTGCCACCGAGGTGGTCAGCGTCGACTCCTCCGGCCCGGCGCTGGCGCGCGCCTCGGCGCATGTCGAACTCAACGGCTTCGATCCCGCACACCACACCGCGCTGGATGCCGACGTCAACGGCACGCTGCGCCAGATGCTGAAGGACGGCCGCCAGTTCGACGCCATCGTGCTCGACCCGCCGAAGTTCGCCCCCAGCGCCGCGCACGCCGACCGTGCCAGCCGCGCCTACAAGGACATCAACCGCCTCGGCCTGAAGCTGCTCAAGCCCGGCGGCCTGCTGCTGACCTTCTCATGCTCGGGTGGCATCGGCGCCGAGCTGTTCCACAAGATCGTCGCCGGCGCCGGGCTGGACGCCGGCGTGGACGCCTACATCCTGCAGCGCCTGGAGGCCTCCAGCGACCACCCGACCACGGTCAACTTCCCCGAGGGCGAGTATCTGAAGGGGCTGGTGCTGCTGAAGCGCTGAGGCGCTGAGGTGTCGCTGCTGCGGAGCGCGCGCTCAGGCGTTCTCCGCCAGCAGCTTTTCCAGCAGCAGGTGCAGCTGCTGGAAGTCGGGCTCGCCGACATAGCGCTTGACGATCTCGCCCTTGCGGTTCAGCACGAATGTGGTCGGGGTGAGCTGCACCTTGCCGTACTGGCGCGCGATCTCGCCGGTGTTGTCGATCGCGACCTTGAAGGGCAGCTGGCGCGATTCGGCAAAGCTGGCCACATAGGCCGGCGGGTCGTAGCTCATCGCCACCGCCAGCGTCTCGAAGCCCTTGTCCTTGTACTTCTGGTGGGTCGCGACCAGCTCGGGCATTTCCTTGACGCAGGTGGTGCAGCTGGTGGCCCAGAAGTTGACCAGCACCACCTTGCCCTTCAGCGCTTCGGCCGAGGTCTGCTTCGTGCCGTCGAGCAGGGTGTAGCTGATGGCGGGCGCCTTCTCCTTGCTGCCGACCGCAAACGAGGCGGTCACGGCGATGGCGGCAACGACGGCGGCGGCGAGGGCGATGCGGGCGGCTTTCATGGTGCGACGGAGTTTACGGCAGCCCCCGCGACAGCGGCCGGTCTGTGCCGGGGAAGCCCGGCTGTTCGTGCGGCCGCCGCGCCGCGTGGGCCCGGACAATGAACCGATCCGTTCCCGTGGGTGCCTTCCCGTCCTGCCATGTCCTGCGCCGTTCCTGCTGCTTCCCGCCCATCCGTTTTCTCCTTGTCGTCCACCGGGCTGATGCTGTCGCTGTCCCTGCTGCTGCCGCTGCCCTCGGTCGCGGCGGCGCCCGAGCCCCAGGGCCTGGTGGCGGTCTCGAAGGACGGCCAGACGGTGGTCGATGTCGAGAGCGGCCTGGCCTGGTCGCGCTGCGTCGAGGGCATGCGCTGGAGCGGCGGGCGCTGCGTCGGCCAGGCGCTGCGGGTGATGCAGTCGCAGGGGCCGGATCTGGCGGCGGCACGGCGCCAGGCCGACGGCCGGCCGTGGCGGGTGCCGCGTGCGATCGAGATGCGCCGGGTGCTGCAGCGCGCCGCAGGTTCGCCCGGCGGCATCGACAAGCTGTTTCCCGACACGCCTGAGGGCTGGCTGTGGAGCGCCTCGGCCACCATCGAGACCGGTCCGGTCAACATTCACAGCTATGACAGCGTGATGCGCGGGCGCACCTCGGAGAACGAGGAGCGGCTCGACGGCCTGCACGGCTGGGTGATCGACGGCCACACCGGCCGGGCGCGCTCCGACATGAGCCGCGACACGCCGCTGCCGGTGCGGCTGGTGCGGCCGCGCGACTGAGGGCGGCGCAGGGCGGCCGGGGCGGCCGGGGCGGCTGCGGCCTGCGGTTTTCCCGAGGGGCGCTGCGATGCCGTAGCATTTCCGCTTTGCGTCCGCGCTGCAGCAAACCGCCCGCCCCATGACCGCCTCCCTTCTCGTGCGTGGCTACGAAGTCGTCATCGGCTTCGAGACCCATGCCCAGCTCTCGACCCAGTCGAAGATCTTCTCCGGTGCCTCGACCCGTTTCGGCGCCGAGCCCAACACCCAGGCCTGCGCGGTCGATCTGGCGCTGCCCGGCGTGCTGCCGGTGATGAACCGCGGCGCGGTCGAGCGCGCGATCCAGTTCGGCCTGGCCGTCGACGCGACCATCGCGCCGATGTCGATCTTCGCCCGCAAGAACTACTTCTACCCGGATCTGCCCAAGGGCTACCAGATCAGCCAGTACGAGATCCCGGTGGTGCAGGGCGGGCATGTCGACTTCCTGGTCGACGGCGTGAAGCACCGGGTCAACCTGACCCGCGCTCACCTCGAGGAAGACGCCGGCAAGTCGGTGCACGAGAACCTGCACGGCATGACCGGCATCGACCTGAACCGCGCCGGCACCCCGCTGCTGGAGATCGTCACCGAGCCGGAGCTGCGCTCGTCGAAGCAGGCGGTCGAGTACGCCCGCGCGCTGCACACGCTGGTGGTGTGGCTGGGCCTGTGCGACGGCAACATGCAGGAAGGCTCGTTCCGCTGCGACGCCAACGTCTCGGTGCGCCGCCCCGGCCAGCCCTTCGGCACCCGGCGCGAGATCAAGAATCTCAACAGCTTCCGCTTCCTGCAGCAGGCGATCGACTTCGAGGTCAACTGGCAGATCGACCAGATCGAGGACGGCTTCGACATCGTGCAGGCCACCGTGCTGTTCGATCCGGACACCGGCGAGACGCGCATGATGCGCACCAAGGAAGACGCGCACGACTACCGCTACTTTCCCGATCCGGACCTGCCGCCGCTGGTGATCGCGCCCGAGTGGGTCGAGCGGGTGCGCGGCGAGATGCCCGAGCTGCCCGCCGCGCTGGCCGAGCGCCTGCAGGCCGAGCACGGCCTGCCGGCCTACGACGCGGCCATGATGACCGCCAGCCGTGCCACCGCCGACTATTTCCTGGCCGCGACCGCCGCCTGCGGCGCGCCCAAGCCGGTGGCCAACTGGGTGATGGGCGAGATCAGCAAGCGCCTGAACGCCGACGGCGGCGACATCGCCGACGCGCCGGTGGGCCCGGCGCTGCTGGGCGCGCTGATCCGCCGCATCCAGGACGGCACCATCTCGAACAACGCCGCCCGCCAGGTCTTCGACGCGCTCTGGAGCGGCGAGGCCACCGAGGTCGACGCCGTCATCGAGGCCAAGGGCCTGAAGCAGATGAACGACACCGGCGCGCTCGAGGCCATCCTCGACGAGGTGCTGGCCGCCAACGCCAAGTCGGTCGAGGACTACCGCGCCGGCAAGGAAAAGGCCTTCGGCGCGCTGGTCGGCCAGGCGATGAAGGCGACCAGGGGCAAGGCGAACCCGGCCCAGGTCAACGAGCTGCTGAAGAAGAAGCTGGCCGGCTGATCCGGCTGCGCCAGCGACACCCCCGGCCTGCGCCGCGACCCGGCGCAGGTCGTTTTTTTTCATTCATCCCACCAGGATCGAAAAAATGACGAGTTCCCGCAGGATTCTGCTGAACGCGCTGGCGCTGGCCGGCCTCGGGCTGGCCGCCGCCGGCCCGCTGCATGCCCAGGAGCGTGTGCGCATCGGCTTCATGAGCCCGCTGACCGGCCCGCAGGCCGCCAGCGGCATCGACAACCGCGATGGCGCGCAGCTGGCGATCAAGGCGCTCAACGCGCGCGCGATCAAGGTCGGCGGCAAGCCGGTCCAGTTCGAGCTGGACGTCCAGGACGACGGCGCCGATCCGCGCCAGGGCGTGCAGGTCGCGCAGGCGCTGGTCGACAAGGGCCTGAAGTTCGTGCTCGGCCCCTACAACTCGGGCGTGACGCTGCCGGCCTCGCGCGTCTTCGCCGACGCCGGCGTGCTGGTGCTGACGGTGGCCTCGAACCCGAAGGTCACGCAGCCGGCCCAGGCCAACCTCTTTCGCATCGGCGCGACCGACAACCAGCTCGGTGCCAAGATGGCGACCTACGCGGCGCAGGACCTGAAGGTGGCCACGGTCGCGGTGATCGACGATCGCACCGCCTACGGCCAGGGTGTGGCGCAGGAGTTCATCGCGCAGGCGCAGAAGCTCGGCCTCAAGGTGGTCGCCAAGGAATTCACCAGCGACAAGGCGACCGACTTCAGCGCCATCCTGACCGGCATCCGCGGCCTCAAGCCCGATGCGGTCTTCTACGGCGGCTACTCGGCGCAGGCGGGCCCGATGCTGCGCCAGATGCGCTCGCTGGGTCTGAAGGCGCCGCTGCTGGGCGGTGACGGCATCTGCTCGTCGGAAACCGCGACGCTGGCGCAGATGAGCACCGACCTGAATGTCTACTGCACCCAGGGCGGCGCGCTGATGGACCGCAGCGACAGGGGCCGCGCCTTCGTCGAGCGCTACCGCGCCGAGTACAAGCGCGATCCGCTGACCTATGCCGCCGCCTTCCACGACGGCGCCAACCTGCTGGCCGCGGCGATCGAGGCCACGCAGTCGCTGGATCCGAAGAAGCTCGCCGAGCACATCGCCAAGGGCAGCCATGCCGGCGTGGCCGGCGACTATGCCTATGACAGCCGCCACGACCTGCGCTCGTCGGCGGTGACCGTCTTCACCTTCAAGGGCAAGGACGTCGTGGCGCTGAAGAGCCTCTGAGGCGCATCCCTTTCAAGGTGCCCGCCAGGGAGCCAGTAAGCTGGGGGAATGAAGAAGCCACAGGAGAACGAGATCTGGGAAGCGGTG
>NZ_BQWE01000032.1:0-104323 GCF_023706025.1 Sphaerotilus sp. FB-3
CCATGACATCGTCGTCCCGTTCCATCTGCCTCGGTCAGCCGCGCAGTTTGCCGCAGGTCAGTGTTAGCAGTGAACAGCCCTGGTCGGAGAATGGTGATGGGCAAGTTTTTTCATCGAGCGATGGGGCATTCACATTGGCGGTGTGGGGTGAGATAAAACCTGTAGGCAGTTCTGTTGATGAATTATTTGAGTATGAGAGTCGAGGCCTTGTTCACCGTAACAAAAAAATGGTTGTCACTTACAAGAGGCGTCAAGATGACTGGTTTGTGGTTAGCGGAGTGGAGGGCTCATTCGGAATTTATCGGCGGGTTCATGTAAGAGATGGCTCTGTTGCACGTCTCGAAATGCGGTGGCCCATCGACCAAGTCGAGAGATGGAAGCCAACAATTGAAAAAGTTTCTGTTTCTCACTCTTATTGAGGTGTTTTAAAAGTGGATCATGAGCATTTCATTAATATCCATGGCGACATATTATTTAATTTTTGGATTGCAATCAAATGAGGCAAAATAAAAACATATTTTGCAATTTAATCCTTGCCGCCGGAGTAATTGTAATAATTTTTTGTTTTGCTCGTTTTATCCCCGCTGATTTTTTCTCAGAATGTAATTTTAACTGTGTGATTGATTTTTCAGAAAAGATCGGAACGGCCGCGACTGCTATTGGAGTTATCGCTGCATACCGCCAGTTGACTCTGGCTCGGAATATTTCGGTTGCACAGTTTGAGGGTCAATTATTTATTGAGTATAGACGAGTCATCGAAAAAATTCCTTCTTCATTTATGCTGGGTGGAGATATATCTGATAATGAGCTAATTGATTTGGCTGACAAGTTTTACATGTACATTGACTTGACTAATGAGCAAATTCATCTTCGCATGTCAGGGAAGATTACAAAAGATACCTGGATTGTATGGCGAGATGGAATTCATTCCAATCTGTCGCGTCCTGCATTTAAAAAGTCATGGGATCGAATAAAAATATCAACTTCAAATTTTCAAGAATTAAGAAGACTGGAGTGCGAGGGGTTCATGAGTGACCCAATTTCTTGGGGTAAATATTAGTTTAATGTTTATTTTCATTAATGATGGAAATAAAATTTTTACCTATAAAAGTCGATCATGCAGCGCTGGCCGGCGAGCATTGGCAAGGGCGCCGAGTTCGTGATGCCGACGGCGAAGTGAGATGGCGCGGGGCCGGCCTGGCCATATCACATCCGCCAAGACCGCAGCGCCGACGCTGCCGTCACGGAACGGCCTAGACTGGGAACCGATTCATTGACATGACAAGGATTTCCCGATGAGCACGACCGTGACCGCTCCGACCCCGTCCTCCGACGCGCTGATCGAGCGCATGAACTGGCGCTACGCCGCCAAGAAGATGGACCCGGCGCAGCCGGTGCCCGAGGACAAGGTGGCGCGCATCGTCGAGGCCGCGCGCCTGGCGCCGACCTCCAGCGGCCTGCAGCCCTTCGAGCTGATCGTGGTGACGAACCCCGAGGTGCGTGCGCGCATCCGCGAGATCGCCTGGAACCAGGCGCAGATCACCGACGGCTCGCACCTGCTGGTCTTCGCCGCCTGGGACACCTACACCGCCGAGCGCATCGACACGATGTTCGACCTGACCAACCAGGTGCGCGGCTTCACCAACGAGGGCTGGGAGAACTACCGCCAGATGCTGCTGTCGAGCTACCCGCAGCGTGACGCGGAGGTGAACTTCCAGCACGCCGCGCGCCAGGCCTACATCGCGATGTCGGCCGCGCTGCTGGCTGCCGCTTTCGAGGGCGTGGACGCCACGCCGATGGAGGGCTTCGATCCGGCGAAGCTCGACGAGATCCTGGGCCTGCGCGCGCGCGGCCTGCGCAGCGCGGTCATCGTGCCGCTGGGCCACCGCCAGGTCGACGGCGACTGGCTGGTGAAGCTGCCGAAGGTGCGCCGTCCGCTCGAGCAGTTCGTCTCCGAGCTGCGCTGAGCATGGGCGCACGCACCGGCGCCGGCCCGGGCCCTGACCTCGACACGCTGCAGTGGTCCGACGCGATCGATGCGGTCGACTGGGACGAACTCTCGGCGCTCTATCGCGCCGCTCCCCTGGGCGACAAGCCGCCGCAGGCGCTGCGCACGGTGTTCTCGAACAGCCTGCACCGCTGCCTGGTGCGCGATGCCGCCGGTCGGCTGGTCGGCGCCGGCCGGGTGCTGGGCGACGGAGTCGACTGTGCCTATGTCTGCGACATCGCCGTGCTGCCTTCGCATCAGGGCATCGGCCTCGGACGGGAGATCGTGGCGCGGCTGGTCGAGCGCTCGCGCGGACACCGCAAGATCCTGCTCTACGCGGTGCCGGGGCGCGAGGGCTTCTACCGCCAGTTCGGCTTCCGGCCGATGCGCACCGCGATGGCGATCTTCGCCGACGAGGCCGGCGCCATCGAGCGCGGCTATCTGGCCGAGGACTGAAGCCGGGCTCAGGCCGGCAGCGCGGTGCCGTCGAGGCGCCGCGGGCGCTCAGAAATCCCGCTTGGCCCGGGTCAGCAGCGAGACCACGTCGTTCGAGACCTGAGAGAAGGCCGAGCCCGGACCGATCAGCGGTTCCGGGTCGACGGCGCGGCCGGGCTGGGCGCGGCGGGCCACGTTGCCGGCTACCTGATGGAACTGCGCATGCCGCTCGATCAGCTCGGTGAACAGCGGACGCGATCCCCAGCGCTGCCCGCCCGCGCCATGCAGCCAGCGGCCCAGGGTGCAGGCGTCATCGCGGCAGGCCGTGTCGGCGTCGATGGACTCCTGGCCGGCCAGCGCCTTGCGCAGCTTCACCTTCCAGCTCCGATGCGCCTCGATCGCCTGGTCGAAATCGAAGCTGTCGCCCGGCCGGTCGTGGCTGGCGGGCCTTTCATCGAGCGCGACGCTGTCGGGCAGCCGGAAGCGCGCCACCTCCTGCGCCAGTGCGTCGGCCTGCGAGCGCATCGCCGACGAGGCGGCGGCGGTCTGCTCGACCAGGGCCGAGTTCTGCTGGGTCGCGCCGTCGAGCGCATGCACCGACTCGCCGATCTGCTCGATGCCCAGGCTCTGCTCGCGCGCACCGGTGGCGATGTCCTCCAGCAGCTCGTTGACCCGCCGCGAGGCGTCGACGATGTGGCGGATCGAGTCGCCGGCCTGGCGCACGACCGCGGTGCCGGTCTCGACCTGCGAGACGCTGGTGCCGATGATGCGCTTGATCTCCTGCGCCGCCTGCGCGCTGCGCTGCGCCAGCGTGCGCACCTCGCCGGCCACCACCGCGAAGCCGCGGCCCTGCTCGCCGGCACGGGCGGCTTCCACCGCCGCGTTCAGCGCCAGGATGTTGGTCTGGAAGGCGATGCCGTCGATGGTGCCGATGATGTCGCTGATGCGCGCCGACGAGCTGCGGATGCCCTCCATCGTCTCCACCACCGTGCCCATCACCCGGCCGCCCTCGTTGGCCGCGGCTGCATTGTCCCGGGCCAGCTTCGACACCTCCTCGGTGTGGGCCGAGGTGTTCTTCACCGTCACCGAGATCTGCTCCATCGCCGCGGCCGACTGCTGCAGGCTGTTGGCCGACTGCTCGCTGCGGCTCGACAGGTCATGCATGCCATCGGCGATCTCGGCGCTGGAGTGCACGATGTCCTGGCTGGCCGCGCGCACGCTGCTGACCATGTGACGCAGCGCATGCTGCATGTCGCGCAGGTCCAGCATCAGCGCGGCCGCCTCGTCCCGGCCCCAGGGCGAGGGCGCGGTGGTCAGGTCGCCTTCGGTCATCGCCTTCAGGTGCCGGCGCGTCTCGCGCAGACCGCCGTTCATGACCAGGAAGAAGCAGTGGAACAGGTAGAGCGCGGCGCTCAGGCTGATCAGCATCGCCAGGCCGACCGCGATTTCTGTGCGCAGCTTGTCGTCGGCGCGCTGGTCGAGCATGCGCTCGAGCTCGGCCAGCATCGTCGCCTGCGACTGCTGCATTCGCGTGATCGCCTCGCGGGAGGCGGCCAGTGCGGCGGCCGCCTGATCCGGCCGGGTCGCGGCGGCATGGCTGCGTTCCAGCGCGGCCAGCATCTCGTCGACGCGGGCATCCACCTTGAGCTGCGGCAGCAGCGGCATGACCTTGTCGAGGGTCGATCGCAGTTCCTCCAGATGGTGCCTGGCCAGCAGCGCCGCGTCCCGGGTGGCCAGCGCCTCGATGCCGTCATGGCGGGCGTGGAGGCCCAGCCGCTGGATCTGGTCGCTCAGCTCGGGCAGGCGCACCAGGGTTGCATCCATCAGGTAGTAGCTCGCGGCTTCCGGGTCCAGCGCGAGGTTCGAGGTGTCGAGCACCTGGCTGATCATCGCGTCGATCTTCTCGACCAGCGCATCGTGCGCGGCCATGTCGGCGCGTCCGCGCAGCGTGTCGAGCTGCTGGCGCAGCGCGTCCAGCGTGGGCGCGTCGACAAAGGGCCGGTCCGCCGGCTGTGCGCTCTTGAGCGTCTCGATCGATGTGCCCAGGCGTTCCAGCAGCGGGGCGCCCGGCTGGCCGCTGGCCGCCAGGGCACGCAGCTCCAGCGCCTGGGCCTGCGCGGCGAGCGCCGTCTTCAGGAAGCGTGTGCCGTCGGCCTCGCGCCGGGTGAAGTCGAGATCGGCCATCTCGTTGCTGAACCAGGACGCCGAGACCACGGCCAGCGGCACCACGAAGCAGGTGCTGACGATCAGCGCCTTGCTGCGAAAGCCCAGCTGGCGGAACAGGCGCACGCCGGGTGCCCAGGGGCCGTGGTGAGAGAAGAAACCGGACGAGGGGAAGGACGAGGCCGATACTGCCGAGCCTCCGCGGGGAGTGGCTGACATCTGGGAGAGCTCCTTGCGGGACGGGGGGCGCCGGCCTGACCGCATGTCTCCGGCGCGACTGCATCATCGGCAGAACTGCTGGATCCGGTCCGTCGATAAGCTGGGGCTTGAGCGGGTTCACCCTCAGCGTGCAACCGTCACCGCCCGCACCACGGTCATTCAGAAGCGCTATGAAGCGCTGGAGCGCACCGATCAGGGCCTGCAGATCGGCACCCGGCTGGCCGAGGCACGCCAGCGCTACCTGTCGGCCCGCGACGGCCTGCTGGCTGCGCGCGGCGATGACGAGCAGGTGCGTCTGCGCGCCGACGCCTTTCAGGCGCTGACCCGTGACTACATCGTCGCGGCCGACGCGATGGTGGCCTGGCAGCTCGAGCGCCAGAAGGCGCTCGGCGCCGAGGTGGAGCGCCGCATCGAGCAGGCTCACCTGATCTTCGTCGGCATCACCGTGTTCAACATCGTGGTGGCGGTGCTGCTGGGCTGGGCGCTGCACCGCAGCATCGTGCAGCCGCTGCGATCGCTGCGCGAGGTGGCCGGCCGCATCGCCGAGGGCGATCTGGCCTCGTCGGTGCCGGTGAGCGGGCGCTCGGAGGTGGCGGATCTCGCCACCGCGGTCCGTGCGATGCAGGACGAGCTGCGCGCGCTGGTCGGACAGGTGCGCCAGGCCAGCGACACGATCCGGCTGTCCAGCCAGGAGGTCGCCGCCGGCAACACCGATCTGAGCCACCGCACCGAGCAGGCCGCCAGCAGCCTGCAGGCCACCGCCTCGTCGATGGAGCAGATCGCCGGCACGGTGCGCCAGAGCGCCGAGGTCGCCACCCAGGCCGACGAGCTGGCCGGCAGCGCCCGCACGGTGGCCGAGCGCGGCGGCGCGCTGATGCAGGAGGTCGAGCACACCATGGGCGAGATCCGCCAGGCCTCGGCCAAGATCGCCGACATCATCGGCGTGATCGACGGCATCGCCTTCCAGACCAACATCCTGGCGCTGAATGCCGCGGTGGAGGCCGCGCGGGCGGGAGAGCAGGGCCGCGGCTTCGCGGTGGTGGCCGGCGAGGTGCGCAATCTGGCGCAGCGTTCGGCCGCGGCCGCACGCGAGGTCAAGTCGCTGATCGGCGCCTCGGTCGACAAGGTCGGCCAGGGCAGCGCCTCGGTGGGCAGTGCCGGTCAGACGATGCGCGAGATCGTCGCCAGCGTCGAGAGCGTCTCGACGCTGATCGGCAGCATCAAGGTCGCCTCCGGCGAGCAGAGCAGCGGCATCGACCAGATCAACCTGGCGGTGTCGCAGCTCGACCAGATGACGCAGCAGAACGCCGCGCTGGTCGAGCAGAGCGCGGCGGCCGCCGAGAGCCTGCAGGACGAGGCGGCGCGGCTGCACGCGCGGGTCGAGCGCTTCCGGGTCTGATCGGCGCCGGCTGCGGCTGCGGCTGCGGCTTCAGCGCAGCGCCTCGCGCAGCCACTCGACGAAGGCGGCGCATTCCCAGCGCTTGAGCGTGCCGGGCTTCCAGCAGATGAAGTGGCTGTGCGGCGAGCGCACCGCCTGCCGCGACAGCCGCACCACCCGGCCGCTCTCCAGCCAGGCCGCGCCCAGCTTGAGCCGCTGCAGCGACACGCCGAAGCCGCTGGCCGCGGCGTCGAACACCAGGCCGACATCGTTGAACTGTGCGCCCGCATCCGGCTCCGGCAGATCGATGCCGCAGTGGCGGAACCAGGTGCCCCAGGGCTCGAGCGGGCTGCGGATCAGCCGCGCCGCCCGCACCTGATCCAGCGTGTCGAAGCCGTCGAAGGGGCCGGCCTCGCGCAGGTAGTCCGGACTGCAGACCGGGGTCACCTCGTCATCGAGAATGCGCAGCTCCTCGACATCGGCATAGCCGCCGGCACCGAAGCGGATCTCCAGGTCGGCCTCCTCGGCCTTGACGTCGAGCAGCGGGATCGACACCTGCATCGACAGCTCGATGTCCGGGCAGAGCGTGCGGAACAGCGCCAGCCGCGGCAGCAGCATCTGGCGCGAGAAGGTCGGTGGCACCGCCAGCCGCAGCCGGGTCATGCGCTTGTCGTGCGCGGCGTGGCCGGGCAGCTGGCGCAGCGCCTGCAGGCCGATGCGCACCTGCGCGAGATAGTGCGCGCCTTCGGTGGTCAGGCCGAAGTCCTGGCGGCTGAACAGCTTCAGCCCGACCAGCGCCTCGAGCTGGCGCAGCCGGTGGCTGACCGCGCTGGGCGTGACGCTGAGCTCGTCGGCCGCCAGCGTGGCGCTGCGCAGGCGCGCCACCGCCTCGAAGGTCAGCAGGCACTGGATCGGCGGAATGCGGGCGGGCGAGGACGACATGGCGCCGATTGTGGCGTGGGGCGTGGCGGTGCGACATGGGCGCGTTCCTGCCATGTCGGCCACCGATGGCCTGGTCTGCCGGGACAATCGCGGCCATCCCGCTGAACTCTCGCCGCACTCATGCCGATGCTGCCCTTCCATGCCCTGCTCGACGACGCCGGCCTGAACCGCCAGCATGTCTTCAATCTGGCCGACCTGCCGGCCGACCTGCTCGCGCCCCTGGACCTGAGGCCCGGCGAGACGCAACTGCTGCTGTTCGGCCATGCCGGGCGGCGCCTGTGGGACTGCGTGCAGGCGCAGCAGGCCGACGGCCGGCTCGGCGCCGAGCATCCCATCGACGAGCACAGCCAGCGCACCGTCGAGCGCTGGCTGCGCGAGGCGCTGCCGGGCACCCGCGCGCGCTTCGTCTATCCGGTCGGGCTGCCGCCCGGGCAGCATGTGGGGCTGCAGCGCCTGGGCAGCCTGGCCGGCTGGCACCATGCGTCGCCGTTCATGGTCGGCATCGACGCGCGGTGGGGCTCGTGGTTCGCCTATCGCGCGGCCGTCGTCACCGATTCAGGCCTGCCGCCGTCGCCCGCCGTCGACCTCGGCCACCCCTGTCCGAGCTGCACGCACCGGCGCTGCATCGAGGCCTGCCCCGGCCGGGCGCTCGACAGCGGCCGCATGGAGATCGAGGCCTGCCAGCGCCAGCGGCTGACCGAGGGCTCGCCGTGCGCATCGGGCTGCGTGGCGCGCCTGGCCTGCCCGGTCGGCGCCGAGCACCGCTACGACATCAGCCAGCTCCGCCACAGCGGGCGCGGCTCGCTGGAGGCGATCCGGCGGCATCGGGAGGGACGGGCGCGGGGGTGAATCGCCCTGTGCCATGCGGGCGGTGGCTCACTACACTTGGGCCTCATGAACGCCCCCCGCCCCGTCCCGCCCCGGCGCAAGCTGCCGATCGGCATCCAGAACCTGCGCCAGATGCGCGAGGGCGGCCACTATTACGTGGACAAGACGGGCATGGCGATCGACCTGATCGAGTCCGGCAAGTCCTTCTTCCTCAGCCGGCCGCGCCGCTTTGGCAAGAGCCTGCTGGTGGACACGTTCAAGGAGCTGTTCGAGGGCAACCGGGCGCTGTTCGAGGGCCTGGCGGCCGAGACGCGCTGGGACTGGAGCCAGCGCCACCCGGTCGTGCGCATCAGCTTCGGCGGCGGCGGGCTGACCAGCGCAGAGCGGCTGGAGCAGCGCATCTTCGAGATCCTGGACGACAACGAGCGCCGCCTGGGCGTCGTCTGCCGGCACCGCAGCGTCGGCGGCCGCTTCGCCGAGCTGATCGAGCGCGCCCACGCGCAGCACGGCGCGCCGGTGGTGGTGCTGATCGACGAGTACGACAAGCCGATCCTCGACAGCATCGAGGACCGCGCGCTGGCCACCGTGATGCGCGAGGGCCTGAAGGCGCTGTACGGCATGCTCAAGGACGCCGACGCGCACCTCAAGTTCGTCTTCATGACCGGTGTGACCAAGTTCAGCAAGGTCAGCCTGTTCTCCGGGCTGAACCAGCTGGTCGATCTCACGCTCGATCCGCAGTTCAGCGCGCTGTGCGGCTACACCGACCAGGATGTCGACACGGTGTTCGCGCCCGAGCTGCCGGGGCTGGACCGTGACGAGATCCGGCGCTGGTACAACGGCTACAACTGGCGCGGCGAGAGTGTCTACAACCCGTTCGACCTGCTGCTGCTGTTTCGCAACCGGCAGTTCCGGCCTTACTGGTTCGAGACCGGCACGCGGACCTTCCTGGTCAAGCTGCTGACCGAGCGGCAGGTGCACACGCCGATCCTCGGCCAGACGGTGGCGACCGAATCGCTGCTCTCCACCTTCGACGTGGACACCCTCCCGACCGAGGCGCTGATGTTCCAGGCCGGCTACCTGACCATCGCCAGCGTCTGGAGCATTCCGGGCCGCATGGAGCTGACGCTCAAGTACCCGAACCAGGAAGTGCAGGCCAGCCTGAACGACAGCCTGCTCAAGAGCTTCGTCGGCGACGCCGCCGTGCCCGGGGCGCAGATCAGCCAGCTCTGGCGCGTGCTGCACGCCGGTGACGTGGCGGGCCTGCGCACGCTCTTTCACGCCTTCTTCGCCAGCATCCCCAACGACTGGTACCGCAACTCGCCCATTGCCCGGTTCGAGGGCTACTGGGCCAGCGTGTTCTACAGCCACTTTGCCGCACTCGGCTTCGACATCCGTGTCGAGGACGTCACCAGCCAGGGGCGCATCGACATGGCGGTGCTGTGCGCCGGCGCGGTGTGGCTGTTCGAGTTCAAGGTGGTCGAGCTGGTGCCGCAGGGCCGCGCGCTGCAGCAGCTCCAGGACAGGCGCTACGCCGACAAGTACCGCGACCGGGGCGAGCCGATCCACCTGATCGGCGTGGAGTTCAGCCGGACGGATCGCAACATCGTGGGGTTCGAGGTGCAGACCTTGCTTCCTGCGGCGCCTCAATGAACTCAAGCCTCATGAACGCCACCCGCGCCGTCCTGCCGCGCCGCAAGCTGCCGATCGGCCTCCAGACCCTGAGCGAGATCCGCTCGGGCGGCTGCTACTACGTGGACAAGACGGCGCAGATCATCGATCTGGTGGACTCCGGCAAGTGCTTCTTCCTCAGCCGGCCGCGCCGCTTCGGCAAGAGCCTGCTGGTGGACACGATGAAGGCGCTGTTCGAGGGCGAGCAGGCGCTGTTCACCGGGCTGGCGGCCGAGACGCGCTGGGACTGGTCGCGGCGGCATCCGGTGATCCGCATCAGCTTCGGCGGCGGCGTGGTCAGCAGCGAGGCGGGGCTGGTGCAGCGCATCCAGCACGGCCTGCGCGGCAATTTCAGGGCGCTCGGACTGGCGCGGGCCGATGACATTCCCTTCGACGACGTGGCCGGCCATCTGGCCGACCTGATCGAGCGCGCCCATGCCGCCAGCGGACAGCAGGCGGTGGTCCTGGTCGACGAGTACGACAAGCCGATCCTCGACAACATCACCGACCCGGCCACGGCGCGCCTGATGCGCGAGGGCCTGCGCAATCTCTATTCGGTGCTGAAGGAGATGGACGCACACCTGAAGTTCGTGTTCCTGACCGGGGTGAGCCAGTTCAGCAAGGTCAGCCTGTTCTCGGGCCTGAACAACCTGCGCGACATCACGCTCGATCCGCACTACAGCGCACTGTGCGGCTACACCGAGCACGACGTGGACACCGTCTTCGCGCCCGAGCTGCCCGGGCTGGACCGCGAGCAGATCCGGCGCTGGTACAACGGCTACAACTGGGGCGGCACCAGCGTCTACAACCCGTTCGACGTGCTGCTGCTGTTCCAGAACCGCCAGTTCCAGCCGTACTGGTTCGAGACCGGCACGCCGACCTTCCTGGTGCGGCTGCTGACCGAACGGGGCTTCCACACGCCGGACCTGAGCCGGCTGCACGGCAGCCTGACGCTGCTGTCGAGCTTCGATGTCGATCGCATCGAGCCCGAGGCGCTGCTGTTCCAGGCCGGCTACCTGACGCTGCACGGCGTGACCGAGCCGCTGCCGGGCCAGCAGGTCTACACGCTCGGCTACCCGAACCGCGAGGTCGAGGCCAGCCTGAACGCCGCGCTGCTCTACGGCCACGGCGTGCCGGAGCGGCCCTCGTTCGACACGCGCATCCGGCTGGTCGAGGTGCTGCGCCAGGGCGACACCGCGGCGCTGCGCGAGCTCTTCCATGCCTTCTTCGCCAGCATCCCCAACGACTGGTATCGCAACAATCCCATCGCCCGGTTCGAGGGCTACTGGGCCAGCATCTTCTACAGCCACTTCGCGGCGCTGGGGCTGGACATCGTCGTCGAGGATGCGACGAACCGGGGGCGCATCGACATGACGGTGCTGTTCGCCGGCGCGGTCTGGCTGTTCGAGTTCAAGGTCGTCGAGCTGGTGCCCGAGGGCCGGGCGCTGGCGCAGATCCGGTCGCGCGGCTATGCCGACAAGTACCGCGCTCGAGGCGAGCCGATCCACCTGATCGGCGTGGAGTTCAGCCGGACGGATCGCAACATCGTCGGCTTCGAGGTCGAGACGCTGGCGTAGGTCGGGCACGCGCCCGCACCGCCCGCAAGAGCCCTTGCGCCCCGCAGGGGCAGGCGGCCTTGGCTACGCTCGGGGCCTGTCCGTCATGCGCTCACGCGAAGGAATCCCGCCGATGAACACCCCCGCCTCCACCGAAACCGCCATCCTCGCCGGCGGCTGCTTCTGGGGCATGCAGGAGCTGATCCGCCATCTGCCCGGCGTCGTCTCGACCCGCGTGGGCTACAGCGGCGGCGACGTGCCCCACGCCACCTACCGCCACCACGGCACGCATGCCGAGGCGATCGAGATCGTCTTCGACCCGTCGCGGCTGAGCTACCGCGCGCTGCTGGAGTTCTTCTTCCAGATCCACGATCCGACGACGCCGGACCGCCAGGGCAATGACCGCGGCCCGTCCTACCGCTCGGGCATCTACTGGCTGAGCGAGGCGCAGCGCCAGACCGCCGAGCGCACGATCGCCGAGGTGAACGCCTCCGGCCGCTGGCCCGGCCCGGTGGTGACCGAGCTGAAGGCCGCCGGCCCCTTCTGGCAGGCCGAGCCGGAGCATCAGGACTATCTGCAGCACTATCCGGACGGCTACACCTGCCACTGGGTGCGGCCGAACTGGCGCCTGCCGCAGCCGGGCCAGCCCGAGCCGGCGCCGCTGATCGACTGGCGCGAGGTGCTGCGCCGCGCCCGCGAGGGCAATGTCGCACCGCCGCGCCGCGTCGAGCGCGAGCCGGCCTTCTGGCAGGCGCGGCTGACGCCCGAGCAGTATTTCGTCACCCGCCGCAAGGGCACCGAGCGGCCGTTCAGCTCGTCGATGTGCGGCCTGTTCACGCCCGGGCGCTACCACTGCGCCTGCTGCGGCACGCCGCTGTTCGACGCCGGCGAGAAGTTCGACAGCGGCACCGGCTGGCCGTCCTTCACCCAGCCGGTCGACGGCCGCGTGGTGGCTTCCCATGTCGACGAGTCGCACGGCATGGTGCGGGTCGAGGTCACCTGCGCGGTCTGCGACGCGCATCTCGGCCATGTCTTCCCGGACGGCCCGCCGCCCTCGGGGCTGCGCTACTGCATCAACGCGCTGTCGCTGGAGAAGGACGGGCAGGGCGTGGCCGGTGCCTGAGGCCGGCGCCGGGGTCGAGGCCGAGGTCTCGGCCGCCTGCCGGGCGCTGGCGCAGCGCCTCGGGCTGGGCGAGGTGCGGCCGCGGGTGATCGGGCGCTTCTCGAACCTCGTGCTGGCGCTGGAGCCGACGCCCTGGGTCGCGCGGGTGGCCACCGGCACCGCCGGGCCGCGCGCCGAGCCGGCCTGGGCCCGGCGCGAGATCGCGCTGGCCCAGGCGCTGCAGGCTGGCGGGGCGTCGGTCGGTGCACCCGCGCCGGGCACGCTGGCCGGACCGCACAGGGAAGCCGGCTGGCGCATCACGCTGTGGCGCGGGCTGGACCTGCGGCCGCAGCCGCCCGAGGCCCGTCAGGCCGGGCGCGCGCTGGCGGCCTGCCATGCGGTGCTGGCGACCCTGCCGGCCGCGCTGGCACCAGGGCTGGCGGTGCCCGAGCCCTGGGCGCCGCTCGACGAGGCCCGGCGCCTGCTGGCCACCGCGCCGTCCGGTCCGGCCACGACCGTCCTGCCGGGCGATGTGCGTGCCGATCTGCTGGCGCGGCTGGACACGCTGGCGTGCGCGCTGCGAGCCCACCCGGCGCCGCTGCAGTGGCTGCACGGCGATGCGCAGGTCAACAATGTGCGCGCGCTGCAGGCCGATCCGGCCGCCAGCGTCTGGCTCGACTGGGAGGATGCCTGTCGCGGGCCGCTCGAGTGGGATCTGGCCGGGCTGGTCGGCGCCGGCCGCATCTTCGGCGGCCCGGAGCAGGCCTGGGCCGAAGCGGCGCTGGCGGGCTGGCGCGAGCAGGGCCCGCCGATCGACGCGGCGCTGCTGGACGCCTGCATCGAGGCGCGTGCGCTGTTCGTTGTCGCCTGGACCGCGTGGCTGGGGCCGGACCTGCCCGGCAGGCGCGAGCGGCTGGCGGTCCGGCTGGCCTGGCTGCGGCGGCGCGGCCAGCCCGGTGCCGCCGCCGCAGCGTTCATTCCTGCGGCATCGCCTCGCCGTCCTTGAGGCGCAGCCAGCCGCGCGCGATGCGGTAGATCGCCCAGACGCCGAGCAGGAACATGCCCAGCGGCAGCGTCGCGAAGCCGATCAGCAGCGGTATCAGCAGCGCCGACCCCACCACCACCACCAGCGTCCAGGCCAGCGCGATCCAGAAGGTGCGGATCACCCAGTCGACATGCGAGGCCATCCAGGTGCCGCGCACCTTGTCGCGGTGGATGTAGCTCAGCACCACCGCGATGATCGACGGCCAGCCGAACAGGAAGGAGCCGACCACGCTGGCCGCGCCGAAGGCACCCAGCCCCAGCCCGAAGGCATGCAGTGCGTAGATGATGTGCAGCGTGCGGCGCTGGCCGTCCGGGTTGTCGTCGACGATGATGACGCTCATGGCGAGGCTCCTGAAGCGAATGGGCTGTGACTTCCTGCCCATTCTGCGCCGATCAGGCCGGGCGTGGCAGCAGCGGTTCGATGTGGGCTTCCAGCGACTGCGGCGTGTCGGTCGGCGCGAAGCGGCGCACGACCCGGTGCTCGGCGTCGAGCAGGAACTTGGTGAAGTTCCACTTGATCGCCTCGGTGCCGAGCAGGCCGGGCGCGGCCTGCTTCAGATGGCGGTAGAGCGGATGCGCTCCCGGCCCGTTGACCTCGATCTTGGCGAACATCGGGAAGCTCACGTCGTGCGAGAGCCGGCAGAACGAGGCGATCTCGGCCGCGTCGCCCGGCTCCTGCTGGCCGAACTGGTTGCACGGGAAGCCCAGCACCGCGAAGCCGCGCGCCTGCCAGCGCCGGTGCAGCGCCTCCAGCCCGTCGTACTGCGGTGTGAAGCCGCAACGGCTGGCGACGTTGACGATCAGCAGCGCCTGGCCGGCGAAGTCGGCCAGCGTGGCGGCTCGGCCGTCGAGCCGCTGCAGCGGCACGGCGTCGAGTTCGGCGGGATCGAGGGAGGTGCGGGAGGCGGACATGGTCGGACAGGGCAGGTGGACGGGGCAGGGATCATCGCCCGGTCCGCACCTCCCTGTCGGCAGCGGGGCGGCTGGCCGCGGGGCTGCGGGGCGACGGTCAGCCGGCCGACGGCGCCAGGCTGTCCGGCAGCGGCGGGGGCGTGTCGACCGCGCTGTCGGGCTCGGCCTGCGGCGCGCCGGCCTGCAGCGACAGCGGCACGACGCCGGCCCAGGTCGGCCAGGCGAGGTCCTCGTCGTCGTCCTTCGGGCCGCCGGTGCGCACCTTGGCCGAGGCCTCGGCCAGCGACAGCCGCAGCACCGTGGTGGCGCCCATCTCCTTGTCGGTCATCGGCCGCAGCGTGGCCCAGCGGCCCGGCGCCACGCGGTCGGTGAAGGCCTGCAGCGCGGCGGCCTTGTGCGCGGCGTCGTCGACGATCTCGAAGCGGCCGTAGACCACCACCGAGCGGAAGTTCATCGAGTGGTGGAAGGCCGAGCGCGCCAGCACCAGGCCGTCGAGGATGGCCAGGCTGACGCAGCACTCCGCCTCGGTCAGCGCCTTGAGCATGCGCGAAGCCTTGGCGCCGTGAATGTAGAGATGCGCGCCCTCGCGCCAGACGGCGGTCGGGATGCTGTGCACGCCGCCGTCGAGCGGGAAGGCGACATGCGCGATCCACGCGGCATCGACGATCGCCGCGAGGCTCTCGGCGTCGTAGCGGGCGCGGTCGGGCAGGCGGCGCACGCGGGTGCGCTCGGACGGGGCGGCGTTCGGGGTGGCCATGGGGGCGGCTCCAGGGGGAAGGGTTCTTCGGAAGATCGTTTCGCGGTGGCACGATAGGTGCCCGGTGGCTCCATGACGAGATCCACCGCGATGTGTCTGCATGGAGCCACCGATGTCCGTCGATCCGTCCGAGCTGTCCCCGCTGTGCGATCTGCGCTGGCCGCCGGGCCTGCCGCGCCAGCGGGCGCTGCATGAGCACCTTCGCGGCCTGATCCTGCGCGGCGTGCTGCGGGCCGGCGCGCGGCTGCCGGCCAGCCGGGTGCTGGCGCCGACGCTGGGCGTGGCGCGCAACACCGTGCTGCATGCCTACGCGCAGCTGCAGGCCGAGGGCTATCTGCAGGCCGACCGCCACGGCACCCGGGTCGCGGCGCTGCCGGTGGCGGGCGAGGCGCGAGCGGCCGCGCCGGCCGGACCGGGCCTGTCGCGCCGGGCCGCGCAGGCGCTGGCCGAGGCCGGGCAGGGCGCGGCCGACCTGTCGCTGCTGCCGCTGGCGCTGGGCGTGCCGGATCTGGCGTCCTTCCCGCTGCGCGCCTGGCGCGCCAGCCTGGACCGTGCCTGGCGCCAGGCCGGCGCCCGCCAGCTCGGCTACGCGCCGCCGGGCGGCGAGCCAGCGCTGCGTGCAGCGCTGGCCGGCTGGCTGTCGGGGCGGCGCGGCATGGCGCTGGCGCCGGAGCAGGTGGTGGTCACCTCCGGCACGCAGGGCGCGCTGGACCTGTGCGCGCGGCTGCTGGCCGACGAGGGCGACACCGCCTGGGTCGAGGATCCCGGCTACGGCGGCGCGCGCACCGCCTTCGCGCTGGCCGGTCTGCGGGTGCATCCGGTGCCGGTCGACGCCGAGGGGCTGGCGCCGTCCGAGCTGGACTGGACGCTGCACCCGCCGCGGCTGATCTTTGTCACGCCCGCGCACCAGTTCCCGACCGGCGCGGTGATGCCGCTGGCACGCCGGCTGGCGCTGGTCGAGCGGGCGCGCGCCGCCGGCGCCTGGATCATCGAGGACGACTACGAGAGCGAGTTCTGGCGCGCCGGCACCGCGCTGCCGGCGCTGGCCGCGCTGCAGCCGCACGCGCCGGTGGTGCACGCGCTGACCTTCTCGAAGACGCTGCTGCCGACGCTGCGCCTGGGCTGCCTGGGCGTGCCGGCGGCGCTGGCGGCCGACTTCGCCCGCGCCGCCGGCCGGCTGATCCGGCCGGGGCAGGGCATCGAGCAGCGCGCGCTGGCCGATTTTCTCGAGCGTGGCCGCCACACCGTGCACCTGCGCCGCATGCGCACGCTCTACGCCGGGCGCCGCGACCGGCTGTGCGCGGCGCTGCAGCGCCATCTGCTGGCGCAGGCGCCGCCGGCCGCGCGGCTGACGATCCGCGGCGGCGACGCCGGCCTGCACCTGCTGCTGGCCTGGACCGGCGCGCCGGACGAGGCCGGCGTGGCGGCGCGTGCGCAGGCGCTGGGCGTGGCCGCGCAGCCGCTGGGGCGCTTCCGGCTGGCACCGGCCGCCGCCGGGGCGATGCCCGAGCAGGGCCTGGTGCTGGGCTACGGCGCCACGCCGGACGCGCTGATCGACGGCGCGGTCGAGCGGCTGGCGCTGGCCTTCCTCGGCGCTATAGTGCCGACAACATGGCGTTGAAAAGCTTGGCGATGATCAGAACGCAGGGGAGCCTGCTGTTTTTCCAGGTGATCCTGGCCATCCTGTTGAGCCTGTCCGGCATGACTGCGGTCCACGCCGGCGAGGCGACCGTGGCGGTGGCCGCCAACTTCACCGCGCCGATGGCGCGCCTCGCGCCGGAGTTCGAGCAGGCCACCGGCCACCGGCTGGTGCTCACGCACGGTGCGGCGGGCAAGTTCTACGCGCAGATCCGCAACGGCGCGCCCTTCGACGTGCTGCTTTCCTCGGACGACGAGACGCCGGCCCGGCTCGAGAAGGAGGGGCTGGCGTCGCCGCAGACCCGCTTCACCTATGCGATCGGCCGCCTGGTGCTGTGGAGCACGCAGCCCGGGCGGGTCGATGCGCAGGGCGCGGTGCTGCGGCGCGGCGACTTCGCGCGCCTGGCCATCGCCAATCCGAAGGTGGCGCCCTACGGCGCGGCGGCGGTCGAGGTGATGGAGCGCCTGGGCGTGCGGGCGGTGCTGGCGCCGAAGATCGTCCAGGGCGACAGCATCACGCAGGCCTGGCAGTTCGTGGCCACCGGCAATGCCGAGCTGGGCTTCGTCGCGCTGTCGCAGGTCTGGAAGGACGGCCGGTTCGTGGCCGCAGGCTCCCAGTGGCTGGTGCCGGCCACGCTGCACGCGCCGCTGCGCCAGGATGCGGTGCTGCTGCGCCGCGGCCAGGGCAATGCGGCGGCCGAGGCCCTGCTCGCCTATCTGAGGTCGGACGCCGCGCGCCGCATCATCCGCGCCTACGGCTATGAGTTCTGAGGCCGGGAATGGACATGCTCGGGGCGGATGATCTGCAGGCGCTGGGGCTGACGCTGCGCCTGGCCGCGATCGTGACCGGCCTGCTGCTGCTGCTCGGCACGCCGCTGGCCTGGTGGCTGGCGCGCACCCGCTCGGCCTGGAAGGGGCCGGTCGCCGCGCTGGTGGCGCTGCCGCTGGTGCTGCCGCCGACGGTGCTGGGCTTCTACCTGCTGCTGGCGATGGGGCCGGCCGGGCCGGTGGGGCAGTTCGTGCGCGATCTGGGCCTCGGGCCGCTGCCCTTCACCTTCGAGGGACTGGTGATCGCGTCGGTGTTCTACTCGCTGCCCTTCATGGTGCAGCCGCTGCAGAGCGCCTTCGAGGCGATCGGCGAGCGACCGCTGGAGGTGGCCGCGACGCTGCGGGCCTCGCCGCTGGATGCCTTCTTCACCGTGGTCGTGCCGCTGGCTGCGCCGGGCTTTCTGACCGCCTCGGTCCTGACCTTCGCGCACACGGTGGGCGAGTTCGGCGTGGTGCTGATGATCGGCGGCAACCTGCCGGGCGAGACCCGGGTGGTCTCGGTGCAGATCTACGACCATGTCGAGGCGATGGAATACGCGCAGGCGCACCGCCTGTCGGCGGCGATGGTGGCGTTCTCCTTCCTGGTGCTGCTGGCGATGCAGATCTGGCGCCCGGGCGCGAAGAGGCGGGCCTGACATGGCGCCGCCGATGATCGAGGCCCGCTTCCGGGTCGACTGGCCGGGCTTCTCGCTCGATGTGGACCTGCAGCTGCCCGGGCGCGGCGTGACGGTGCTGTTCGGCCACTCGGGTTCGGGCAAGACCACGCTGCTGCGCTGCGTGGCGGGGCTGGAGCGCGCGCCGCAGGGCCGGCTGGCGGTCGACGGCGAGGTCTGGCAGGACGGCCGGCACTGGCTGCCGGTGCACCGGCGCCCGATCGGCTATGTCTTCCAGGAGGCCAGCCTGTTCGATCACCTGAGCGTGCTGGGCAATCTGCGCTACGGCCTGAAGCGGCTCGGCGTACCGGCCGATCCGGCGCGGCTGGAGCAGGCGGTCGCGCTGCTGGGCATCGGGCCGCTGCTCGAGCGCCGCCCGGAGCGGCTGTCGGGCGGCGAGCGCCAGCGCGTCGGCATCGCCCGGGCGCTGGCACTGGGGCCGCGCCTGCTGCTGATGGACGAGCCGCTGTCGGCGCTGGACCACGCGCGCCGCCAGGAGATCCTGCCCTACCTGGAGCGGCTGCGCGAGGAACTCGACATCCCGGTGCTCTATGTCACCCATGCGCCGGACGAGGTGGCGCGGCTGGCCGACCATCTGGTCGCGCTCGAGGCCGGGCGGGTGCGGGCGCACGGGCCGCTGCAGGAGCTGCTGGTGCGGCTCGACCTGCCGCTGCGCCTGGGCGAGCAGGCCGGTGCGGTGCTCGACGCGACGATCGGCGAGGTCGACGCGCACTGGCATCTGGCGCGTGCCGACTTCGACGGCGGCAGCCTCTGGGCCCGCGATCCCGGTCTGCAGCCCGGCCGGCGGGTGCGGGTGCGGGTGCTGGCCCGCGACGTCAGCCTGGCCGCGCAGCCGGGCGCCAGCAGCATCCAGAACCAGCTGCCCGGCGTGGTCGAGGCCGTGGGCGACGATGAGCATCCGGCGCTGGCGCTGGTGCAGGTCCGGGTGGGCGCGGCGCTGCTGCTGGCGCGGCTGACCCGGCGCTCGGCCGAGCAGCTCGGCGTGGCGCCGGGGCAGAGGCTGTGGGTGCAGGTCAAGTCGGTGGCGCTGCTGGAGACGCGCTGAGGCGTGGCTGGCGGGGCCGCCGCGCCCCTCAGCCGAAGGTCAGCAGCACCACCTGATCGCCGTCGAACACCGCCCAGGCGGCGTCGCCGGGCTGCAGTGCGGCGGCGGCCTGGGCTGGCACGGCGGCGTGAAGCGCCTCGCCGCCGCCCAGGTCCAGCGTGACCGCGGTGCGGGTCGTGCCGGGGCGCAGCTGCACGACGCGGCCGGCGAGCTGGTTGCGCCCCGGCGGCGGGCGCCGCGCCGGCCGCACGACCAGCCGCACCGCCGGCGCCTTGACCAGCGCCCAGACCTCGCGGCCCGGCGCCAGGCCGAGCAGCTCGGCCGATTCCGGCGTGATCGTCGCCAGCAGCGTCGGGCCGCTGGCTGCCGCCTCCGCGTCGCCGAGCTGCAGCCGCACGTCGACCAGGCCGCCGCGCTCGCTCAGCGCCGTCACCCGGGTCGCGAACTGGTTGCGCGCGCTGCTGCGCATGCCCAGGCGGCGGATCAGCCCGCGCAGCGTCGGCGCGTCGACATCGTCCGGCACCGGGCCGATGCGGTCGAGAATGTCCTGCTGCGAGCTTTCCATCGCGCGGTGCAGCCGGACGAGCTGGCGCGCGTAGCCGGTCAGCCGCGTGCCGCCGCCGCCGCGTCCGCCGGTGAGGCGCTCGACCAGCGGCTCGGGCGCGAGCCGGTTCATCGTGTCCAGTGCCTCCCAGGCGGCCTTGTACGACAGCGGCACCTCGCGCGCGGCGCGGTTGAGCGAGCCGCAGCGGTCGATCGCCTCCAGCAGCCGGATGCGCGATTCGCTCAGCACCGCGCCCAGCGGCGTCTGCAGCGTCAGCCGGCCGGTCAGCGACGACGGGCCGGCGGGATCGGAGGGGTTCATGGGGCCGCAGTGTAGGAGGCGACATTCGCATCTGCATGCGAACAGGCGGCGTTTTCGGGTGCATGTCGGTCGGCAGCGGCGCGACCGATCGGTCAATCTGGCGGGTCCGTCCTCCCTTGTTCTCCGCTTTCTCCAGAGAGGGTCCGCCCATGACCTCCCGACGCCATCTCGTGCTGGGCAGCGCGCTGCTGCCCTGGATCGCCGCGCTGCCGGCGCGCGCGCAGGCCGCCCCGACGCGGCTGCTGCTGGGCTTCCCGCCCGGCGGCACCGTCGACCAGATCAGCCGCCATCTCTCGGCCCGGCTGGGCGAGGGCGTGCGCGTCGAGGCGCGGGTCGGCGGTGGTGGCCGCCATGCGGTCGAGGAGCTGATGAAGGCGCCGGCCGACGGCTCGACGCTGCTGCTGACGCCGATGTCGATGGTGACGCTGTACCCGCATCTGTACCCGCAGCTCGGCTACGGCGCGGCCGATCCGGTGCCGGTGGCGGCGCTGGCCAGCCTGGGCTTCGCGCTCGGGGTCGGCCCGGCGGTGCCGGCGTCGGTGCGCACGCTGGCCGATCTGGTCGGCTGGGTGCGCGCGGGCGGCAGCTCGCTGCCCGGCTACGGCACGCCGGGGCCGGGCACGCCGCCGCATTTCATCGGCGCGCTGTTCGAGCGCGGCGCGCAGTGCACGCTGCCGCATGTCGCCTACCGCGGCGCCGCGCCGGCGATGCGCGACCTGCTCGGCGGCCAGCTGGCGGTCTACATCGGGCCGGAGGGCGATTTCCTGCCGCATCTGGCCGCCGGCGGGGGCGCGGTGCGGGTGCTGGCGGTGGCCGGCGAGCGGCGCTCGCGCTTCCTGCCCGACGTGCCGACCTTCGCCGAGCAGGGGCACGGCGCGACCGGGCTGGACCGGCGCGAGCTCTATGCGCTGTTCCTGCCGCGCCAGGCCCGGCCGGAGCTGGCGCAGCAGATCGCCGCCCGCGCCCGCGCGGTGCTGGCCGAGCCCGCCACCGCCGCGCTGCTGGCGCGCCTGGGCCTGCAGGAGGCCGCTGGCGGGCCGGCCGAGCTGGGCGAGGTGGTGCGGGTCGACCACGCCACCTGGGGGCCGATCGTCAGCCGCGTCGGCTTCACGCCGGAGAGCTGAGCGCCGGGGCGGGGTGCGCGCAGCCGCAGCCGCACGGTCGTCAGCTCGCGGTCCATCGTGGGGCCTCCCGGGCTGGTGCGGAAGCTGCTTCAGTGCCGTTCATCATGATCACCACCGCACCGCTGCTGAAACTGATCGAGGACACAGGCGAGGGCGTGCTCGTGCTGGTCGACAGCCTCGACGAGACCGAGTTCGCCCGCTCCCGGCTGACCCGCTCCGAAGTCGACCGGCTGCTGCGCCTGATGGGCGGCACGCTCGCCGGCCTGCCGGACGCCCTGCGCTCCGGCATGCCCGAGATCGACTGGGACGGCTGGAGCGCCGCGCTGCGCCAGCTCGACGACGACGCGCCGGCCGTCCGCACCGACGCGGCCTGGTTCGCCGCGCGGGCGCTGGTGCCGGCGACGCTGTCGTGGCTGCGCATCCATCGCCGCTCGCATCCGGACTGGTTCCGCTTCAGCCTGGGCTGAGCGGGCCGACGGCAAGCATCACTTCGACGTGCGGTGTCGCGCGCTGGGCATCGAGCATCGGCTTTGTCCTCCCAGGCACCCTCAGACCAACGGCCTGGTCGAGCGCTTCAACGGCCGTATTGCCGAGATCACCGCCCAGACCCGATTCCACAGCGCTGCCGAGCTTGAGCAGACCCTGATGAACTACGTCAAGGTCTACAACACCCGTATCCCTCAGCGCGCTCTGGACCATCACACGCCCCTTGATGCCCTCAAGTCCTGGCGGGCCAAGTCACCCGACTTGTTCAAGAAGCGGCCAAAGAATCTCCCGGGTCTTGACCCCTATCCCGGTCTGGTCAACCGGGCGGCGCAGACGATGTTCACCGTCGATGGCGTCGACAAGAGCGGCCGAAGTGGCGGCGGCCGCGCCGGGCCATGACGTGCGCTGGCGCTGCGAGGTGGCCTATCTGCCGGCGCGCTCGACCTGGGTGCGCCAGGTGGCGATCGAGCACGATGCCCTCGGCGTGCGGGCGGTGCGCATCGACGGCGTGGCGGTGCATGCCTTCCAGGTGCACGAGGCGCTGATCCTCACCGCGCTGGACAACGAGCGTATCGTGCTCGACACCGCCACGCTGTCGTGGCAGAGCGACTTCCGCGGGCAGGCGTCCGGGGCAGGGCGCTGCGAGCGCGTCGACTGAAGCGCAGCCTCCACGGGACCGGACCTCTATCGGTGGCGTCTGCGGTGCAGTCCGAGCGCACTCCAGCGCCACGCATGTAGCCAAGTTACATAAAAACCGGGATAAGGGTTGCGACGGACAGGGTTCACACCGAGTCCGAGCTGAATCAACGCAAACGAACGCAAACGATGACGCAAAACCGCAATCGGTTGCGCTCGGGTGAATTCGACCCTGAAATAGGGCATTCGAGGGCCTTGTGATCAGGGTTTTCACCAGTGCGTCGCACATGTAAGGAAATTACATTGCTGCCGTGGCGTGACACGCCTCGCCTTCACCACCACGCGAATCAGACGGAGACAGTCCATGTCCTATTCCTTCAAGCAGATCGCGGCCGGCATCGCCCTGGCCTTCGGCTCGGTCGCCGGCGCGCATGCCGCGACGATCACCATTTCCTGCGGCTCGGTCGGCCAGGACTTCGAGTTCTGCAAGAAGACCACCGAGGACTGGGCGAAGAAGACCGGCAACACCGTCAAGCTGTTCACCCCGCCGCAGTCGACCACCGACATTCTGGCGCTGTTCCGCCAGATGTTCGCGGCCAAGAGCTCGGACCTGGACGTGATCAACGTCGACGTGGTGTGGCCGGGCATGATCAAGGACCACCTGCTCGACCTGAAGCCCTACAGCAAGGGCGTCGAGAAGGAGCACTTCCCGTCGATCGTGGCCAACAACACCGCCGACGGCCGTCTGATCGCGATGCCGTGGTTCACCGACGCCGGCCTGCTGTACTACCGCAAGGACCTGCTCGAGAAGCACGGCGAGAAGGCCCCGACCACCTGGGAAGAGCTGGCCGCCACCGCCAAGAAGATCCAGGACGCCGAGCGCAAGGCCGGCAACGCCGACATGCAGGGCTTCGTCTTCCAGGCCAAGGCCTACGAGGGCCTGACCTGCGATGCGGTGGAATGGCTGTGGAGCTACGGCGGCGGCAACATCGTCGACGACAAGGGCAACATCACCGTCAACAACCCGAAGGCGGCCAAGGCGCTGAACACCGCCGCGTCGTGGATCGGCACCATCGCGCCGACCGGCGTGCTGAACTACGGCGAGGAAGACGCCCGCGGCGTGTTCCAGAGCGGCAACGCGGTCTTCATGCGCAACTGGTCCTACGCCTGGTCGCTGGGCAACGGCAAGGACAGCAAGATCGCCGGCAAGATCGGTGTCTCCGCGCTGCCCAAGGGCGGCGCCGATGGCAAGAACGCCGCCACGCTGGGCGGCTGGCAGCTGGCGGTCAGCAAGTATTCCAAGCATCCGAAGGAAGCCGCCGACCTGGTCATGTACATGACCAGCAAGGAGATCCAGAAGGAGCGCGCGATCAAGGGTTCCTACAACCCGACCATCCCGTCGCTGTACCAGGACAAGGACGTGCTGGCCGCCGCGCCCTTCTTCGGCGACCTGTACAACGTCTTCACCAGCGCGGTGCCGCGTCCGGCCACCGCCACCGGCCTGAAGTACAACGAGGTCAGCGCCGCCTTCTGGAACGCCACCCACGACGTGCTCTCCGGCAAGGAGAAGGCCGAGACCAGCCTGGGCAAGCTCGAGGGCAAGCTCAAGCAGATCAAGCGCCGCGAGTGGTGATGGTGATGCGCGCTGACGCGCTTCCCGCCCGATTCTTCCCGCGCCTCTGCATGACCCGACGCCGCAGGCCTGCGTGCCTGCAGTCGGGTCCGGCCGCGCCTTTGCCTCCTTCTTGCCATTCCGGTCGGATCATGTCCTCCAAGACCCGCACTGCCTGGCTGTTCCTCGCGCCGATGCTGGTGACGCTGCTGATCGTGGCAGCGTGGCCGCTGGGGCGCACCATCTGGTTCAGCTTCACCGACGCCAACCTCAACGACATGGGCGCTGCGCGCTTTGTCGGGCTGGAGAACTATTTCGGCGAATACGGCCTCTTCGCCAACCCGAACCACACCGAGGGCTTCTGGCTCAGCGACTGGGGCATCTCGATCCTGAACACGCTGCAGTTCTCGCTGGTGTCGGTGCTGCTGGAGACGATGTTCGGCCTGGGGGTAGCGCTGCTGCTCAACCAGGAGTTCAAGGGCCGTGCGCTGGTGCGCGCCGCGGTGCTGGTGCCCTGGGCGATCCCGACCATCGTGTCGGCCAAGATGTGGGGCTGGATGCTGCATGACCAGTTCGGCGTCATCAACGCGATCCTGCAGGGCTGGGGCCTGATCGACGCCAAGGTGGCCTGGACGGCCGATCCGCAATATGCGCTGTGGACCGTGGTGGTGGTCGATGTCTGGAAGACCACGCCCTTCATGGCGCTGCTGATCCTGGCGGCGCTGCAGACGCTGCCCAAGGACTGCTACGAGGCCGCGCATGTCGACGGCGTGCATCCGCTGCGGGTGTTCTGGTCGGTGACGCTGCCGCTGATCCGCCCGGCGCTGATGGTGGCGGTGATCTTCCGCCTGCTCGACGCGCTGCGGGTGTTCGACCTGATCTATGTGCTGACCTCGAACAACAACAGCACCATGAGCATGTCCGGCTTCGTGCGCCGCGAGATGGTCGACAACGGCTACATGGGCTACGGCTCGGCGGCGTCGACGGCGCTGTTCCTCATCATCGGTCTGGCCACGGTCGTCTACATGCGACTGGGCCGGATGAAGCTCTCGGAGGATGCGTGATGCAACGCTCTCCCGCCGCCACCGCGGCCCTCTACACGCTGGCGCTGCTGGTCACGCTGGTCTCGGTCTTCCCCTTCGTCTACGCGATCACCACCTCGCTGAAGACCGGCTCGGAGCTGTTCTCCACCTCGCTGTGGCCGGAGAACGGCAGCCTGGCCAACTACATCAGTCTCTTCACGGTGGCCGAGCAGCCCTTCGGGCGCCATGTCGTCAACTCGGTGGTGGTGTCGACGCTGGTGGTGGTGCTGTCGCTGTTCGTGGGCGTGACCGCGGCCTATGCGCTCGGGCGCATCAGCTTCAAGGGTCGCGGCCTGCTGCTGACCACCATCCTGGGCGTGTCGATGTTCCCGCAGGTCGCGGTGCTGGCGGGCATGTTCGAGATGATCCGCGCGCTGGGCCTGTACAACCGCTCGCTCGGCCTGGTGCTGCCCTACCTGATCTTCACGCTGCCCTTCACCGTCTGGGTGCTGACCACCTTCATGCGCCAGCTGCCCAAGGAGCTGGAGGAGGCCGCGATCATGGACGGCTGCAGCCCGTGGCGGATCATCAAGGATGTCTTCCTGCCGCTGCTGTGGCCGGCGCTGGTGTCCACCGGGCTGCTGGCCTTCATCGCGGCCTGGAACGAGTTCCTGTTCGCGCTGACCTTCGTCATCGACAACAACGAGCGCACCGTGCCGGTGTCGATCTCGCTGATCTCCGGCGCCAGCAAGTACGAGATCCCGTGGGGAAAGATCATGGCCGCCTCGGTGCTGGTCACGCTGCCCCTGATCGGTCTGGTGCTGGTGTTCCAGAAGAAGATCGTCTCCGGCCTGACGGCGGGCGCGGTCAAGGGTTGATGAACAGGCAAACGAGGTCTTCCGCATGGCTCAGAACAGCAACTGGTGGCGCGGCGGCGTCATCTACCAGATCTACCCGCGCAGCTTCGCCGACAGCAACGGCGACGGCATCGGCGACCTGCCCGGCATCACCGCGCGGCTGGAGCATGTGGCGCGGCTCGGCGCCGACGGCATCTGGCTGTCGCCCTTCTTCAGGAGCCCGATGAAGGACTTCGGCTACGACGTCAGCGACTACTGCGATGTCGAGCCGATGTTCGGCACGCTCGACGACTTCCGCGCGCTGGTGGCGCGGGCCCATGCGCTGGGCCTGAAGGTCATGATCGACCAGGTGCTGTCGCACACCTCGGACCAGCATCCGTGGTTCGTCGAGAGCCGCGCCAGCCGCGACAACCCGAAGGCCGACTGGTATGTGTGGGCCGACGCCCGGGACGACGGCACGCCGCCGAACAACTGGCTCTCCATCTTCGGCGGCAGCGCCTGGCAGTGGGACACGCGCCGCTGCCAGTACTACCTGCACAACTTCCTGAGCAGCCAGCCTGACCTGAACTTCCACAACCCGGCGGTGCAGGATGCGATCCTGGCGACCGTCAGGTTCTGGCTGGACCTGGGCGTCGACGGCTACCGGCTCGACACCGCCAACTTCTACTTCCACGACGCCGAGCTGCGCAGCAACCCCTGCCGCGGCGCGCCCGACCCGAACAAGCCCGATCCGGCGGTCAACCCCTTCAATCCCTACGGCTGGCAGCACCATCTCTACGACAAGAGCCGGCCCGAGAACCTCGTCTTCCTGCAGCGCCTGCGTGCGCTGCTCGACCAGTATCCCGACACCACGATGGTGGGCGAGATCGGCGACGACGACGGCCTGGCGCGGGTGGCCGAGTACACCGCCGGCGGCGACAAGCTGCACATGGCCTACTGCTTCGACCTGCTGGGCGAGCGCCATGACGCGCCCTTCGTGCACGGCGTGCTCGAGCGCTTCGGCCGCATCGTCGGCAGCGGCTGGCCGTGCTGGGCGCTGTCCAACCATGACGTGACCCGCGTGGCCACCCGCTGGGGCGGACCTGAGCCCGATCCGGCGCTGCTGCGCCTGGCGCTGGCGCTGCAGGCCAGCCTGCGCGGCAGCGTCTGCCTGTACCAGGGCGAGGAGCTTGGCCTGCCCGAGGCCGACGTGCCCTTCGAGGATCTGCAGGACCCGTACGGCATCACGATGTGGCCGCAGTACAAGGGCCGCGACGGCTGCCGCACGCCGATGCCGTGGTCGGCCGAGGCGCCCGACCTGGGCTTCGGCAGCGGCGCGGCGCGGCCGTGGCTGCCGCTGTCCGAGGCGCAGCGCGCGCTGGCGGTCGACCGCCAGGAGGCCGATCCGGGCTCGATGCTGCAGGCCGCGCGCCGGCTGCTGCACTGGCGCCGCACCCAGCCGGCGCTGGTGCACGGCGAGCTGATGCTGCTGCCGGTGCACGAACAGGTGCTGGCCTTCGTGCGCGAGCACCAGGGCGAGCGGGTGCTGTGCGCCTTCAACCTGAGCGCGCAGCCCGCCGAGCTGGCGCTGCCGGCTGGGCTGGCGCTGGCGCAGCAGCTCGACAGCGGCATCGGCGGCGCGCAGCCGGTCGGCGCCACGCTGCAGTTCGCGCCCTGGGGCGTGCTGCATGCCCGGCTGGCCTGAGCGCCAGGACTTCCCTTCTTTCCCGAGACCTTCCCGAGATCGAGATCGCCATGTCCCGCATCGACTTCCAGCAGATCAACAAGCGCTATGCGCCCAACCTGCCGCTGACCATTCACAACGCCACGCTGACGATCGGGCAGGGCGAGTTCTGCGTCTTCGTCGGCCCCTCGGGCTGCGGCAAGTCGACGCTGCTGCGCATGGTGGCCGGCCTGGAGGACATCAGCTCGGGCGACCTGTCGATCGGCGGCCGGCGCGTCAACGACCTGCCGCCGGCGCAGCGCGGCGTGGCGATGGTGTTCCAGAGCTATGCGCTCTATCCGCACATGACGGTGCGCGAGAACATGGCCTTCGGCCTGAAGGTGTTCGGCGCCGACAAGGCGGCGATCGAGCAGAAGGTGAAGAAGGCGGCCGACATCCTGCAGCTCACCCCGCTGCTCGACCGCCTGCCCAAGGCGCTGTCGGGCGGCCAGCGTCAGCGGGTGGCCATCGGCCGCGCGATCGTGAAGGAGCCGGACGTCTTCCTGTTCGACGAGCCGCTCTCGAACCTGGACGCGGCGCTGCGGGTGCAGACCCGGCTGGAGATCGCCAAGCTGCACCATGACATCGGCCGCGCCAGCATGATCTACGTGACGCACGACCAGGTCGAGGCGATGACGCTGGCCGACAAGATCGTGCTGCTGCGCGCCGGCGAGAAGGTGCAGACCGAAGGCAGCGTGGCGCAGTTCGGCACGCCGATGGACCTCTACCACCGCCCGCAGAACCTGTTCGTGGCCGAGTTCATCGGCAGCCCGAAGATGAACATCCTGCCGGGCCGGCTGATCGCCGCCGAGGCCACGCATGCGGTGGTCGACGTGCTGGGCGTGGCGGTCACGGTGGCGGTGGACGCGCGCCGCGCCAAGGCCGGCGAGGCGGTCTCGCTGGGCATCCGGCCCGAGCACCTGCTGCACGGCGAGGCCGAGGGCGCAGGTCTGCCGGTGCGGGTGCGTCACCTCGAGCGCCTGGGCGAATCGTCGATGCTCTACCTGGATCCGCAGGCGGCTGCCGCCTCCAGCGCGGCGGTTGCGCTGCCGCTGATGACGCTGCGCATCGAGGGCCACGCGATCCAGGGCGCCGGCCAGTCGATGCAGCTGCGGCTGCGTCCCGAGCAGTGCCATCTGTTCGATGCGGCCGGTCAGGCCTTCGCGCGGACCGTCGAGCTGCCGACCTGAGCCGAGACGAACTGGAGCCCGAGCATGAACCAGACCGTGAACCAGACCATGAACCCGCGCCACGACTGGTGGAAGCAGTCCGTTGTCTACCAGATCTACCCGCGCAGCTTCCAGGACACCAATGGGGATGGCATCGGCGATCTGCCGGGCATCACCAGCCGGCTCGATCACCTGCAGCAACTCGGGGTCGACGTGGTCTGGCTGTCACCGATCTACGCCTCGCCGCAGGACGACAACGGCTACGACATCAGCGACTACCGCAATGTCGCCCCCGAGTTCGGCACGATGGCCGACTTCGACGCGATGCTGGCCGGCATGCACGCGCGGGGCATCAAGCTGATGATGGATCTGGTCGTCAACCACAGCTCCGACGAGCACGAGTGGTTCCGCCAGGCCCGCTCCAGCCGTGACAACCCGTACCACGACCACTACATCTGGCGCGACCCCAAGCCGGACGGCTCGCCGCCCACCAACTGGGAGGCCGCCTTCAACGGCTCGGTGTGGGAATGGAACGAGCCGACCGGCGAGTACTACCTGCACATGTTCAGCCGCAAGCAGCCGGACCTGAACTGGGAGAACCCGGCGCTGCGGGCCGAGGTCTACGACGTCATGCGCTTCTGGCTCGACAAGGGCGTCGACGGCTTCCGCATGGACGTGATCAACATGATCTCGAAGCCGTGGAACGCCGACGGCAGCCTGCCGGATGCGCCCGTCGTGCGCGAGGGCTTCCTGCAGCCCAGCTTCCCGATGACCTGCAACGGTCCGCGCCTGCTGGAGTTCCTGCGCGAGATGCGCGAGCAGGTGCTGGACCACTACGACACCATCACCGTCGGCGAGGCGCCGCTGGCCACCATCACGCAGGGCCGCGAGCTGACGAACCCCGAGACCGGTGCGCTCAACATGCTGTTCCAGTTCGAGCACATGGACCTCGATTCCGTCGGGGGGACGGTCGGCGGCAAGTGGGCCTTCAAGCCGCTCGACCTGCGTGACCTGAAAGCCACCATGACGCGCTGGCAGGAGGCGCTGGCCGGCCAGGGCTGGAACAGCCTGTATCTGTCCAACCACGACCAGCCACGCCCGGTGTCGCGCTTCGGCGATGACGGGCGCTACCGGGTCGAGTCGGCCAAGATGCTGGCGATCTTCCTGCACGGGATGCAGGGCACGCCCTACGTCTACCAGGGGGAGGAACTCGGCATGACCAATGTCGCCTTCCCGTCGATCGAGGACTACCAGGACATCGAGAGCCTCAACATGTACCGCGTCGCCACCGAGGAGCGCGGACAGGATCCTGCCGAGGTGATGGCGTCGATCTACGCCAAGGGCCGCGACAACGCCCGCACGCCGATGCACTGGAATGCCGGTGCCAATGCCGGGTTCACCTCCGGGACGCCATGGCTGAAGCTGAATCCGAATTTTGCGCAGATCAACGCCGCGCAGGCGGCAGAGGATCCGGACTCGGTGCTTCACCACTACCGGCGCCTGATCGCGATGCGGCGCGTGCATCCGGTGCTGGTGCATGGCCGCTACGCGCTGCTGCTGCCCGACCACGCACAGATCTACGCCTACACCCGGACGCTGGGCACCGGCGAACACGCCGAACGCTGGCTGATCGTCTGCAATTTCAGCGGCGATGGCCCGGTCTTCGACCTGCCGGCCGACGTGGCGGCGAGCACATGCGACTGGATGCTTGGCAACTATCCGCCGTGCGAGGGCGATGCGCTGCACGGCTCGCCACTGCGGCCCTGGGAAGCGCGCATGCTGCGCCTGCATGCCTGAGCGCCGACCGCCCCCTGTCGCTCCCATGACGATCGACGGATGCGGTGGCCGCGCCCCGGCGTGTCCTGAGCCCGCCCGGTGAAACGCGGCGCGGTCGGGCCGCGCTTTTTTCGATCTGAAGACGAAATCGATTGCAATACGGCCTCCAGCCGGCGACCCCCATGCTGCACCCCCGAAAGAAGGAGAGAACGACCATGGCCACGACGCCCACCTCCGCCCGTCCTGCCGTGCCGCCGTGGCGCGCCCCTGACGATCAGACCGGCCGCATCCATGCCGCGGTGCAGGCCGGCTGCGGCCGCCACGCCGACTGGCCGGCCTTCGACGCGCGGCTGCGCCGCCATGTCGCGACGCTGCGCAACGAGCTGGCCTGGCTCTACGGCAGCCGCGACGACTTCGAGGCCGTCGTGGTGCGGCTGGTGCAGACCGCCTTCGAGGCCTGGTGCGGACGGCCGGCCGTGCTGAAGGCGCTCGACGAGCAGCGCGAGCGCGATCCGCAGTGGTTCCAGTCGCAGCGCATGCTCGGCGGCGTCTGCTATGTCGACCTCTTCGCCGGCGACTTCCGCGGCATCGAGGCGCAGATCCCGTACTTCCAGGAACTCGGGCTGACCTACCTGCACCTGATGCCGCCCTACCTGTGCCCGGAGCCGCACAACGACGGCGGCTACGCGGTCAGCAGCTACCGCGCGACCAAGCCGGCGCTCGGCACGATCGAGGACCTGCGCCACCTCGCGGAGAAGCTGCGCGAGGCCGGCATCTCGCTGGTGCTGGACTTCGTCTTCAACCACACCTCCGACGAGCACGAGTGGGCGGTGGCGGCGCGCGCGGGCGATCCGGTCTGCCGCGACTACTACCACATCTACCCCGACCGCCAGCAGCCCGATGCCTTCGAGCGCACGCTGCGCGAGATCTTCCCCGACGAGCACCCGGGCGCCTTCAGCCAGCTCGACGACGGCCGCTGGGTCTGGACCACCTTCCACAGCTACCAGTGGGATCTGAACTACAGCAACCCGGAGGTCTTCCGCGCGATGGCCGGCGAGATGCTGTTCATCGCCAACCTGGGCGTGGAGTTCCTGCGCATGGACGCGGTGGCCTTCGTCTGGAAGCGCCTGGGCACGCCCTGCGAGAGCCTGCCGGAGGCGCATCACCTGCTGCGCGCCTACAACGCGCTGGCGCGCATCGCCGCGCCGGCGCTGCTGTTCAAGTCCGAGGCGATCGTGCATCCGGACGAGGTGGTCTCCTACATCTCGCCGGCCGAGTGCCAGGTCTCGTACAACCCGCTGCAGATGGCGCTGCTGTGGAACACGCTGGCCACCCGCGAGGTCAACCTGCTGCAGCTAGCGCTGGAGGAGCGCCATCACCTGCCCGAGGGCACCGCCTGGGTGAACTATGTGCGCAGCCATGACGACATCGGCTGGACCTTCGCCGACGAGGATGCGGCGCGCTTCGGCATCGACGGATTCGACCACCGCCAGTTCCTGAACCGCTTCTACGTCGACCGCTTTCCCGGCAGCTTCGCGCGCGGCGTGCCCTTCCAGGACAACCCGGCCACCGGCGACTGCCGCATTTCCGGCACCTGTGCGGCGCTGTGCGGGCTGGAGCAGGGCGACCCGCACGCGGTCGCGCGCATCCTGCTGCTGCACGGGGTGGTGCTGTCGAGCGGCGGCATTCCGCTGATCTATCTGGGCGACGAGATCGGCCAGGGCAATGACGCCGGCTATGCCGACGATCCGGCCCGCGCCGGCGACAGCCGCTGGGTGCACCGGCCGATGCGCGATCCGCGCCGTCATGCCGAGCGGCTCGATCCGAGCACCGCGGCCGGGCGCATCCATGCCGGCCTGCGCCACCTGATCGCGCTGCGCCGCCATCTGCCGGCCTTTGCCGGTGGCCGGCTGCTGCCGTTCTGGAGCCGCCATCCGGCGGTGCTGGGCTACCGGCGCCCGGCGCCGCAGGGCGACGACGCCCGCGGCGGCGTGCTGGTGCTGGCCAACTTCAGCGAGCGCCCGGCCAGCGTGCTGCCCGAGGTGCTCTCTGCCCAGCCTGCGACAATGGTCGACCTGATCGGCCAGACCGCCTTCGATCTGCGCGCCGGCCTGACGCTGGCGCCGTACCAGATGGTCTGGCTGGTGGCGAGCGGCGCCTGAGTTCCCGGTCTCCCGGAAGACGGGCCCGTTCCTTGCAAGCCTGTCCGGCATCCGGACGACATGCCTTCCATGACCGACTTCCGCATTCCCTCCTTCGATCCGGCCGATGTCGCCGATCCGGCTGCGCGCGCGCGCCTTGACGAGTTGACCCGCCAGGCGCGCGAGATCATCCTGGCGCGCCAGGATCCCGACACCGGCCTGCTGCCGGCCAGCACCGCGATCACGGTGCATGGCGACTACACCCACGCCTGGGTGCGCGACAACGTCTACAGCATCATGGCGATCTGGGCGCTGGCCCACGCCTGGCGCGCGCGCGACGCGGCGCAGGCGGCCGAGCTCGATGCACGGGTGATCCACCTGATGCGCGGCCTGCTCGCGGCGATGATGCGCCAGTCGGCCAAGGTCGAGCGCTTCAAGCACACCCAGCATCCGCTCGACGCGCTGCACGCCAAGTACTCGACCCGCAGCGGCGAGCCGGTGGTGGGCGACGCCGAATGGGGCCATCTGCAGCTCGACGCCACCGCGATCTTCCTGCTGATGCTGGTGCAGATGAGCGCCGGCGGCCTGCAGATCGTGCGCTCGCGCGACGAGCTGATGTTCGTGCAGAACCTGGTCTGGTATCTGGCGCACGCCTGGCGCACGCCCGACTACGGCATCTGGGAGCGCGGCAACAAGCGCAACGACGGTCGCGCCGAGATCAACGCCAGCTCGGTGGGCATGGCCAAGGCGGCGCTGGAGGTCGCCAGCGGCGCGCGCCTGCTGGCCGACGGCCCGGCCATCCATGTGCCGGCCGAGGCGATCGCGCATGCGCGCCACACGCTGGAGAACCTGCTGCCGCGCGAGTCCGAGTCCAAGGAGACCGACGCGGCGCTGCTGTCGATCATCGGCTTTCCGGCCTTCGCGGTGGGCGACGCCGCGCTGGTCGAGCGCACCCGCGCCACCATCGTCGGCCGGCTGCAGGGCCGCCACGGCTGCAAGCGCTTCCTGCGCGACGGCCACCAGACGGCGGTCGAGGACCACAGCCGCCTGCACTACGAGCCCGGCGAGCTGCAGCGCTTCGCGCACATCGAGTCGGAGTGGCCGCTGTTCTTCTGCTATCTGCTGCTCGATGCGCAGCTGCGTGGCGACGAGGCCGCCGCGCGCGACTACCGCCAGCGCCTGGAGGCGCTGATGGTCGAGCAGGACGGCCAGCGCCTGCTGCCCGAGCTCTACATCGTGCCGGCCGAGGCGGTCGAGGCCGAGCGCGCCGCGCCGCAGAGCCAGGCGCGGGTGCCCAACGACAACGTGCCGCTGGTGTGGGCGCAGAGCCTCTATCTGGTCGGCGTGCTGCTGCAGGAGCGGCTGGTCGCGCCGCAGGTGCTGCTGCCGCGCGGACGCCGCCCCGGCGTGCTGGCTGGGCGGGTAGTGCCGCCGGAGCCGGTGCGCATCCAGGTCGCGCTGCTGGCGGCCGACCGGCTGGTGCAGGCGCGCCTGGCCGCGCACGGCATCCGCAGCCAGACGCCGGCGGAGATCGCGCCGGTGCAGCTGCGCTATGCCGAGGATCTCGAGATCGCGCTGGCCAGCGTCGGTCGGGTCGACGCGCTGGGCCTGAGCGGGCGTCCGCGCGGGCGCCTGGGCAGCCTGTCGACCAGCCAGGTCTTCCGCGCCGGCGACGAGGCCGGCGCGTCGTCATCGGCTGCGTCCGCACTGATGCTCTTCCTGCCGTCCTTCTACGGCCGCCAGGGCTTCTACCTGACGCTGGACAACCGGCTGCTGGTCGACGAGCTGCGCGCCGAGCTGGCCACGCTGCGCCGCCACTGGCAGGTGCGCGACCAGCAGGGCCAGCCGCTGCTGACGCTGCTGATCGGCGAGCCGATGCTGGAGGCGGACGGCGCGGATGCGCTGATCGGCTTCCTGCAGTCGCTGGGCGTCGGGCTCGACGAGCCGGAGGTGCAGATCGGACCTCTGGCCGAGCTGCTGCCGCGGGTGCGCTGCACCCCGCTCGACGGGCTGGAGTCGCTGGCCGCGTCGGCCCGCCCGGTGGCGGGTATCGGCAGCGGCGCCGCGCTCACGGTCGACCTGAACTGGGAGGAAGGCGCGACCCGGCCGCTGACGCCAGCGCGCGCCGCCGCACTCGAGCACGAGGAGGACGCGCATGCGCTGCAGCGCCAGCTCGCGCGCAGCCGCAATCCCTACGAGCAGATCGAGATCCTCGGCCTGCTGGTGCGCCGCGGCGGCGCCCGCTGGGGCACCGAGCGCGGCCTGTCGGTCTGGCAGATGACGCAGGCGCTCTACGAGCGCGCCTGCCGCGAGCGCCACTGGGGGCTGATCCGCCGCGCCGCCGCGGTGCTCGATGTGCACGACACCGCGCTGGAGGAGGCGGTCGCGCAGATCGTCGCGCGCCAGAAGCGCATCGTCGTCGGTCGCAGCTATGGCGACGGTGCGGTCATCGACCGGCCGCTGCCCAGCGCCGAGATCTTCGAGCGCATCCGCCGCTTCGGCGGCGACGATGCGCGCGCGCGGGTGCTGCTGCAGGAGGTGGTGCTGCTGCTGGGCACGCTCATCAAGGCCGACGCGCCGCTGCTGCGCGGCACGCTGACCCTGCGCGCCTGGTACCTGATCCTGCTGATCACCGGCTGGCTGGCGCGCGAGCACGGCCTGACCCAGGCCGAGGGCTTCGACTTCCTGCTGTCGCTGAGCCCGCAGGCCATCCTGCGCCGGCTGCGCGAGGTGATCGCGCACGAGCAGGAGATGGGCCGCAACCTGCTGCGGCTGCAGTCGCTGCATGGCCGGGTCAGCCGCGACGGCGGCCCGCTGGCGCGGGTGCGCTTCCCGGCCGCGGCCGATCCGGTGCTGGACGATGTCTCCGGCGGCTGGCTGGCCTGGCGCGAGGTGCGCGGCGTGCTGACCCGCCTGCCCGAGGACTTCCATGCCCGGGTCTGGGAGGTGCTGCGCCATTTCCCCGGCCTGGTCATCGGCGATCAGCTCGACAGCCGCAACCGGCTCGACAGCCACCTGGCCCGCGCCGACATGACCGCCTCCGAGCGCGGCTTCGCGCTGCAGGTCGACGATCTGCTCAACAAGATCCATGCGCCGGAATACCGCCAGCTGACGATCGAGGCGCTGATCGCGGTCTCGGACATCGCGCGCGCCAACCCGGATCTGGCCGCCGACGGGCTGCTGGTGATGGACGTGCTGATCGGCATCGCGGTGCGGCTGGGCTGGGAGCAGTCGCTGCCCGCCCGCCCCGAGGTGGACGGCGAGGGCGACGACACGCCGCCGCCCGACTACAACGAGCACAAGGCCGCCGCCTGGCAGGGCTTCTACGCGCTGCCGCCGCACCGGGTGGCGACGCTGGTGATGGATGCGCTGGTCTTCCTGATGACGCCGGAGACCGCCGAGGCCGAGGCGGACCAGGCGCCGGCCTGATCAGTCGACGCCGAAGCGCAGCGTGCGGCCTTCGGCGGCGCTGCGCATCGCGCAGTCCATCAGCGCCATGACCGCCAGAGCTTCGCGTGGCGGCACCGGGTTGGGCGCCAGGCCGCGCAGCGCGTCGCGGATGCCGGCGTAGTAGGCGCGGTAGTCGCCGGCCGGGCGCGGGCGTTCGCTCAGGGCGCCGGTGGCGTCGGCCTGCAGCGCGGGGCGCGCATCCTCGCCCCAGCCGGGCGCGCCGGGCTTCATGCCGGCCTTGAGCTGGTCTTCCTGGATGTCCAGGCCGCTGCACAGCCAGCTGCCGCGCGTGCCGTGCGCCTCGAAGCGCGGCGCCTGCCAGGCCGCCAGCCGGGTCACATGCAGCGTCACCCGGCGCTGCGCGCCGTAGCCCAGCACCACCTGCGCCCAGTCGTCCACGCCCTGGCCGCCGTCGCGCAGCGAGGCGCTCTGCGCGCACACCGTCTCGGGCGGGCCGAAGAGCTGCAGCACCTGGTCGACCACATGCGGCCCCAGGTCATACCAGAGACCGGCGCCGGGGCCGGGCCGCTCGCGCCAGCGGTCGCGCGGCTCGGGCGAGAAGCGGTCGAAGCGCGAGACCAGCTCGCGCACCTCGCCCAGCGTGCCGCCGTCGATGGCCGCGCGCAGGCCGAGAAAGTCCCCGTCCCAGCGGCGGTTGTGGAAGACGGAGAGCAGCAGCCCGCGCGCCTCGGCCAGCGTGACCAGATCCTGCGCCTCGGCCAGCGTCACGGTGAAGGGCTTGTCGATCACCACCGCCTTGCCTGCCAGCAGCGCCGCGCGCGCCAGCGGATGGTGGCTGTCGTTGGGCGTGGCGATCACCACCAGGTCGACGTCCGGCGCGGTCGCGGCCTTCAGGTAGTCCGGCTCGACCGCCAGATCGGCGCGCCAGGCGCGCACCTTCTCCGCATCGGACGAGGCCACGCACACCAGCTCCAGCCCCTCGACCGCCTCGATCAGCGGGGCGTGGAAGGTGCGCCCGACATAGCCGAAGCCGATCAGCGCCACGCGGATCGCGGGCAGGGCGGGGCGGGACGGAAAGCTCATGAAACGCGCGCTCCAATGAAAAAAGGTGAGCTCTCGCGGGAGAGCTCACCCAAGAAAGGGTGGCAGCACTCTTTGCCACCCCCTCAGGACCACACAGACCGTGGACCCCGAAAGCAGCCTGCTGGCCGCGGTGCCGGCGCCCCGCGCGGGGGCGCCGCGGCGCCGATCAGAAGGCGTAGTTGACGCGCACGCGGGCGGTGATCTTGGCGTCGCCGTCGGTGCCGGTGCCGGTGGCCTTGCTGTAGGCCAGCGCCGGGGTGATGGTGGCGCCGGTGTTGAACAGCGGCAGGCTGTAGGCGACGTAGACGTTGTTCTCCTTGATGGAGCCGCCGCCGGCGACGTCGTTGCGGTCGTAGATGTAGCCGACACCAGCTGCACCGATCGTGGCGTTCAGGCCGACGCTCGAGCCCTTCAGGTCAGCGACCTTGCCAGCGTTGTAGCTCAGGTTCAGGGCTGCACCTGCCATCGTTGTGCCGACGGTCACGCCGCCGCCACGGATCTTCTGACCCTCTTCCAGCTTGCCGCTGTTGATGCCAGCCTTGATGGTGAAGCCGTCGATCGAGTAAGAGACCACCGGGCGCACGGCCGTGTTTTTCTTGGCCGAAATCACCCCCAGCTCTACTGCCAGACCACCACCGACGTTCAGCGTCAGCGCAGCGTGGGCAGTACCGCCCGAGTACTTCCCGGTGCCGTCGACATTGGAGTTAGTGGCGTAGCGGCCGCGCAGCTTGTTGCGGTAGCCGGCAGCGCCATCATCATCAACCACGGTGTCCTTGCCGACCGGGAAGATGTCAGCAGCTTCGAAGCGACCCAGCTTGATGTCGCCCGAAGCGTTGCCGAACTGCACCCACATGTCGTCGACACCAGCGTCGCCGTTCTTCTTGGCCAGGAAGCTGGCGCGTCCGGCCACGAAGCCGTCGGTGCCCGCCTTGCCAGCGGCATTCAACTCGACGCGGCCGCCTTGAGCGGCGCCACGACCGGCGTTGCGGTAGTCGGTATCCAGTTCGATGTTGGCATCGAAGCTTGCTGCGGCGAAAGCCGGAGTGGCGAACAGGGCGGCGATGGCCAGGGCGGCTTGCGTCTTGCGGATCATGGGCTGACTCCTCTTTCGTTGCGGATTCGGTCGCTCGTTGCGGTGTTCGTTCGACCTTCGGGTGATGAACAGTAACGACGTTTAACCTGTGATTTACTTGAGGTTAACCATCGGTTAACGTCTTTTGTTGTTTTGTGGCGACTTGGTCGCTGTGGTGGATTGTCCCGGCTCATTCCCGCGAACGGACCTGGGGCGGGTGCCCTGGGAACGCGGGTTACAGGCCTGACTCAGCGCTGATTCTGGAGAGAATTCGAGGTCTCGAGGGGCGTCGAGATCGTTTGCGTCTCACCATCGCCCTGATTTAGGCGCAAACCTAGGGAAGATCCGTGTCGTGATTTCACGACGGTTTCATCGTCGCCTCGGGTTGGCCCCGAGCGTGAACGTGCCGGAAAGGAGCAGGCCCGCCGCCCCGGGATCCGGGGGGGGGGGGGGGGCGGGCCTGTGTCATGACAGCTGCTGTGCTGTCGGTGCCGTGCCTACTGCAGCGCCGGTCCGGCGGGCATGCGCAGGCCGCCGGTCGCGGTGCCGCGCGGCTCCAGGCTGAAGCGCAGATAGACCGAGCCCATGCCCTGGCTGTACTGCGGTGCGTGCTCGAAGCCGATGCGCGCGCCGACATCGAGCTGGCGGGTGATCTGGTATTCCAGCGCACCGCCGAGGTTCAGCGTCATGCCGCTGTCGCTGCGCGCGGCGTAGCGTGCGGTCGGTGTCTGGCCGGCGGCCACCAGGCTTTCCAGCCAGGACTGCAGCCCGGCCTCGGTCGGGAAGTAGGGTGCGGATTCCTCGCGGTAGGTCTGCAGACCGGCGGCGCCCTGCACGCCCCAGCTCAGGCGGCCGCTGCGGCCGGTCCAGTTCACCGGCACCGTCAGCGCGAGCAGGTGCTGCGGGCTGAAGTAGCCGCCGTGGCCGAGGGTGTAGCCGCTGAGGTTGCGCCGGTAGTGCTGGTAGCCGAGGTTCAGCCCGAGCTCGAGGCGGTCGTCCGGCGTGCTGCGTGCGCGCCAGTAGCCGCCGCCGCCGGCCTCCAGGCGGTTGTTGGAGGCCACGCCGCGGCCGGTGAGCGCCTGCGCGCCGCCGTAGCCGTACAGGCCGACATCGTCCTGCTCCCACGAGAGCTGCGAGCGCAGGCCGGTGGCGCGCACGCCGCCCCAGACCCGGCCGGTGCGTGCGTCGGTGCTGCCGGCGAAGGCCAGCAGGCTGTCGTTCAGCGCGCGGCGCGAGCCTTCGATCATCAGCCGCAGGCCGCCGCTGCCGATCGCGTCTTCCCAGCGCACGCCGCCGACTGCACCGCCGACCGCAAAGCCGACCGGCACCGTGCCGATGTCGGCGCTGATGCTGCGGGTCTCCAGGCCGACCGCCAGCGCGATGCCGGCGTCGCTCTGGTCGCCGGGCGTGGTGACGCCGGTCGGATCCAGCGCCAGCGTGCCGTGGCGGCGCCGGGTGCCGGTCTCGGCGCCGACCTCGCCGGCGCTGAGGAAGACCGGCGTGGCGCGCACCACCACCTGGCCGAGCTCGTCGATCGCGATGCGGCCTTCGGCCGGGGCCTGGAAGGTGTCGAGCCGGCCGAAGCCGCCTTCGCCGTCGCGCGAGCGCAGTGCGCCGCCGCCCTCGATGCGGCTGCCCGGGCCGCGCTCGGCCTGGATCTCGGCCAGCTCGTCGGCCAGCGTGCGGCTGCGGCGCTGCGGCAGCTGGCCGGGCAGGGCGGCCAGCATGCTGGCGCCGGTCGGACGGCTGGCGGCGGCACGGCCGGCGGCCGGCGCGGGCAGCGGCGGCAGCGCGGCGGCCGCGGCGACCGCCACCGGCAGCGCGGTGGTGGCCGGCTCGGTCCGGGGCGAGGGTGCCGGAGAGGGGGCCGGCGAGGGGGCGGCGGCGGTCCGGCCGCTGCGAGAGGCGCTGCGGGCGGAGGCCGGCGCGCTGGCTGCGGCCGCCTCGGGTGTGGCTGCGGTGGCGGTGGCTGCCGTCGCCTCGCGCCAGCGCAGCGTGCGGGCCACCGGAGACTCGGCCGCGCTGCCCGGTGCGGGCAGGCCGGCGGCGGGCGGCGGCAGACGATCCAGATCGCCGGACAGCACCGTGCTGTCGCTGATCGGCGGCAGCGCCGGCAGGGCGGAGGGACTGGGCGGCGACACCGCCGCGGCCAGCGGCGTGGTGCGACGCTGCGCGAACGGGTTGGCCGCCATGCGCGGCTGGCCCCACTGCGCCACCGCCGCCGGCTGCTGCGCGGCCATCGCCAGGCGCAGGTATTCGGACGCCTTGGCGAACTGGCCGCGGGCGCGGTAGTGGCGGGCCTGCTGCGCCAGCACCTCCGGTCGGTCGGGCGCGAGGCGGCGGGCCTGCTCGAGCGCCTGCGCCGCGGTGTCGCGGTCCTTGCGGGCATCGGCGGCGGCAGCCAGGCCCAGCCAGGCGTCGACCTCCTCCGGGCGCTCGCGCAGCACCGACTCATAGAGCGCGATCGCCGCATCGGGCTCGCCGGCGCCCAGATGCATGCGCGCCAGCGCCATCTGCAGCCGCGGCTCGCCCGGGCGCTCCTGCATCAGCGGCGCGATCGCCTCCCAGGCCGAGGCCAGGTCGCCGGCCTCGCGCAGCAGGTCGGCCTGGCGCACCGAGTAGCCCAGGCGCAGCTCGTCGAGATCGCGGCGCTGCGCCGGGCCGAGCTGCTGCAGCCGCGCCATCGAGATCAGCTGGCCCAGCACCCGCGAGAGCTCGGCATCCTGGCGGGTCTGCAGCAGCAGCGCGGCATGGCGCAGCAGCAGCGCCGGGCCGGCCTGCGGCTGCGCGGCCAGCGTGGCGCGGATCAGCTGCGCGGCACGCGCCTCGTGGCCGAGGTCGAGATAGGCGCCGGCCACCGCGCTGATCAGGTCCGGATCCTGGCCGGCGGCGCCTTCGGCCTCGGCCAGCAGCGCGGCCGCGGCCGAGGGCTGGCCGGCGCGGTACAGCGCCACCGCCTCGGCGGCCTGCGCCTGCACCGCCATGCGGCGATGCAGCTGCGCCATCGCCGCCGAGCGCTGCGCGCGCGGGATCTGCTCGAGCGAGGCCAGCGCGCCGGCGTGATCCTTCAGCTCGGCCTGCAGCAGCGCACGCGCCTGCAGCGCGTCGAGCCGCTCGGCGCCGGCGGCGGGCAGCGCCATCGCGTCGAGCTGCGCGCGGGCCTCGTCCAGCCGGTTCTGGCGCACCAGCAGCTGGCCCAGCGCCAGTCGCGCCCAGGCCGACTGCGGCGCCAGCGCCACCGCCTGCTCCAGCAGCGCCTGCGCGCCGATGCTGTCGCCGCGCTGCTGCGCCTGCTCGGCCTGCAGCCGCAGCTGGTTGGCGCGCAGCGCGCCGGCCCCGCCCAGACGGGCGAGCTGGCTGTCGTCGAGCTCGCGGATCATCGCCTGGGCCTGGTCGACCCGGCCGCTGGCGCCCAGCACGCTGATCAGCCCGGCGAGCGCGCGCACCGGGCGCGGCGTGGCCTGCAGCGCGGCGCGGTAGGCGGCCTCGGCCTGCGGCAGACGGCCCTGGGCCGCGAGCAGGTCGCCCAGCAGGATCTGCGCCTCGGGCTCCTTCGGATCGGACTCGACGGCCGCGCGCGCCAGGCGCAGCGCCCGGTCGGTGTCGCCCGCCTGGCGGGCGGCGTTGGCCTCGCCCAGCGCCTGCCAGTGGCGGGCGGTGCGCTCCATCGTCTTCCAGCGGCTGCCGGCCGGCTGCGCGGTCGCCCGACCCAGCAGCTCGACCGCCTCGTCGAAGCGCTCCTGGCGCAGCCGCGTCAGCCCCAGGCCGCCGAGCGCGTCCACCTCGCGCGGGCGCTGGCGCAGCAGCGCCTCGAACTGGCGGGCGGCGGCGTCGAGCTCGCCGGCATCGAGCGCGGCGTAGGCCGCCTTCATGGCCAGATCGCGTGGCGAGGGCTGGGCCGGCGTCGTCCCGGCGCTGCCGCCACCGCTGCTGCCCTTGCTCTCCCGCTCCTTCAGGGCCGCGGTCAGGCGCGGGTCCGGGCCGACGCTGCTGATGTACTGGCGCACCTGGGCCGGATCGGCCGCACTGCCCGACCACAGCAGCGCCTGCAGCCAGGCGGTGCGTGCGTCCTGGCGCACACCGTTGGGCACGTCGGTGCGCGCCGCCAGCGCGCTGAGGCGGCGGATCGCCTCGTTGCGGGTGGGCATGCGGTAGCTCAGGTGCCGGGCATAGGCCAGCTGGACCTGCCCCTGGCTGGGCTGGGCCTGGGCCAGCCGCTCCAGGCCGATGCGCGCCTCGTCCCAGCCCTCGTTGGTGCCGCCCAGCGTCTGGTAGTACTCGAGCGCCAGCTCGTCATTGGCCGGCTTCGTCCCCAGCGCCTCGCGGTAGGAGCGCGAGGCCGCGTCCGCCTGGCCCGCCTGGGCCTGCTGGCGTGCGGTGGCCAGCAGCGCCTGGCTCGTGGTGCGGGTGCGCACCTGGCGGCTCAGCCGCTCCAGCGCCGGATGATCGGGCCGCACCTTGCGCAGCCGGTCGACATAGGACTGGGCTTCCTCGAAGCGGCTTTCGTCGATGTTCAGCACCGCCATGCCCTGCAGCGCGTCGGGATGGCGCGGATCGACCGCCAGCAGCTTGCCCCAGAGCTGGCGGGCCATGTCGGGGCGGCGGTTGCGTTCCCAGTGGCGGGCCTGCTCGATCAGCGTCTGCGTCGCGGCGGTGGTGGAGGCGCCTTCGGTCGACGGGCTGGCCGCGGCGGCGCTGCTGCTGGCGCTGCCCTGCGCGTGCGCGGCGCCGCCGAGCAGCAGCAGGCAGCCCAGCGCGACAAGATGCACGGGAAAGGCCGCGCCGGGGCGCAGGCCGTTCAGGCGGAGGTCGGAAGAGGTCGGCATGTCGGATCCAGAGGAGCGGTCGGATAGCGGACCGGTGCGCGGCGGATCAGCAGACCGTCGGCACCGGACTGCCAGCGGCCCTGCAGCGCGCCGATGGCGAACAGCATCAGCACCAGGTCGTAATAGCGCAGCGGCTGGCTCATCGCGGCCTGCAGCCGCGTGAGCCGGCGCGCCAGCGCCGCGCGGTCGCCCAGCGCGGCCAGATAGGGCAGGGCGACCGCATCGAAGCCGGGCGGTCCGGCCTCGATCAGCGTCGCGCGGGTGGTCGAGAGCTTGCCCGGCGGCGGGCCGTCGCCCTGCAGCCAGGGCTGCAGGCCGCCGAGTGCGCGCAGCAGCGTGGCGCGCACCGGGTCGCCCGGCGGCAGCACCGCCGCCCACAGGTAGCAGCGGATGGCGTCATAGCCGCCGATGTCGCCCTTTTCCGCGTCGTGTGTCAGCCAGCGGCCGCTGACGCCGCCGGGCAGCGACATGCGCGAGCGCTCGAGCTGCCAGGTGACCCAGTCCGGCGCCAGTCCGTTCAGGCTGACCGCCTGGATCATCTTCACGCCCTGCTGAGCCAGCTCTGCCCACGGGCCCTGCGGGTCGTGGGTGGCCAGCGCGCGCAGCTGGTGCACCGCGCTGTAGCTCGGGTTGAAGCGCCACTGCTGGCGGTCCGTGGAGACGAAGCCCTGCGGGCCGGGCAGCAGCATCAGGCCCAGGCCGGGCACATCGACCACTTCCTCGCGCTGCACCCGCCTCAGGATGGCGCGTGCGGTCTCGGCATGGGCGGGCTGCTTCCAGAGCCGAGCGGCCTCGAACAGCGCCTGCGCCAGCCACAGGTCGGCATCCGAGGCGGCGTTGGCGTCGAGCACGCCCCAGCGGCCGTCGCGCAGGCCCCATTGCCAGGCCGGCAGCCGGGCCGAGAAGTCGCCGCCGGCCAGGTTGTGCCGGGTCCAGTCCAGCACCTTGTCGAAGCGCGCCCGGTCATCGGCGACCAGCGCGAAGAACAGGGTGTAGGTCTGGCTCTCCGAGGTGCTGACCCGCTCGGGCGTGTCATGGTCGACCACCCGGCCGTCGGGCTGCACGCACTGGGCGACGAAGCGGCGCCAGAGATGATCGAAGTCCAGGCAGGTGCCGGGCGGCGAGGCGGGCGCGGACGGCGGATCGGCCACCGGCGTCAGCGGAGCCGTGGCGGTCGCGGGCGAGCGTGCGGCAGAAGGTGCGGCGCCGGCCCCGCTCTCGATGCAGCCGGCCAGCGCGCCCAGCCCCAGGCCGAGGCTGCCCAGGCCGGCGCCGAGCAGCTGTCGGCGTGCCGCATCGACCGCGGGCGGCGGGGCAGGGGCGGCCGGCTCAGAGCGGCGAGCCCGCGCGGCGTCGTATCGCATGGCGTTGCAGCAGCACGAAGGTGATCAGGGACAGGGCCAGGATGGCGCCGAACAGCACCAGCCACAGCAGCACCGGCTTGTTGGAGAGTTCCCAGCGCAGTCGGGTCAGCCAGGGCAGTTCGCCCGAGCCGTAGGTCGGATCGGCATACCAGGGCCTCACGCCCTCGGGCGTCTCGTCGCGCACGCTCGACAGGTGGCCGTGAATGCGCCGCAGCCGCTCGGCATCGGCCAGCGCATCGGTCAGCAGTTCCAGGTCGGCAGCGGTCGCGCCGATCAGCGCCACCACGCTGCGACCGGCGCGCAGCGGCGACTCGAAGCCGGCGATCACTGCCGGCGCCTCGACCGAGCGGAAGGTCTGCTGCGGCAGCGGCGGGAATTTCGGGCGCTGCCACAGACCCTGCAGCCAGCGTTGCCAGAACGGCACTTCCTGCGTCTCGGGCAGGTCGCCACTGCCGGCCACCGGCAGGTCCCGGAAGGGCATCGCGCGCACCCATTCGGTGAACAGCGGCTGGCTGCCGGCGCTGCCGATGACCACCAGCTCGCGCTGCGCGACCCGGTCGATCTCGCGCACCCGCACCACCTCGAGCAGGCGCCCGGCCACCCCGCTGCCTTCGCCCAGCCGCGAGGCCACGCCGAGCATCGCGTCGATCTCCTCGCGCATCGGCAGGTCCGGCAGCACGATCGCGGTCTCCGACAGGTCGGCCATGCGGGTGAAGGGAAATCCGGCATTGGCGAACGCGGCCAGATCCGGCATCGGCAGGTAGTGCGGCACGTCCGAGAAGTCGATCGTCGAGCTGCCGTCGATGACGGTCGATGGCAGGCTCCAGGCCTCGTCGGGGCGGCCGCCCTGGCTGTTCTCGGCCTGGGCCTCGCGCAGGCACTGGGCGCGCTCGTCGAAGGGGCCGTGGTCGATGCGGATGTTGACCGCGTTGTAGGAGCGGGTGCCCAGGCTCTCGACCGGCAGGCGGATGCGGTGGCGGTGCTCGCGCTTGACCTCCTTGTCGTCGATCTGCTGCCACAGCTGCTCGAGCCAGCGCCGGGGCTGGCCGGCGGCCAGGTTCTCGGCGAGCAGCGGCTCCTCGTTGTTCAGGCGCAGCTCGATGCTGGCCTGCTCCGGCCGGGGATCGCTGAACGGGCGCGGCGAGTGGGTCAGGCGCAGGTCGACCGGCACCACCCGTTCCCGCCAGGGGAACAGGTCAGGCGGCAGGCGCATCTGCAGCGACATCGTCATCGAGTTGTGCATCGAGTCCGGCAGCGTGCCGGAAAAGCCCAGCCGCTCCTGCGGCACCAGCTCGTCGAAGCGCACCGGCCGCTGGGTGCCGGTCCAGCGCAGCGCGTCATGGGGCTGGCGCGGCGCGACTTCGGGCAGGGTGTCGATCACCGCCGAGCTGCCCTGGGCCGGCAGCTGGGCCCGCACCAGCGCCTCCACCGCCCGGCGCAGCTCGGTGCCGTCGCGGCCGAGCAGGTAGAGCACCTTGGCCCCGGGGCGCGAGGGATGGCTGCCCAGCACCACGGTGGCGCCGGTGATGGGCGGCAGACTGACGCCGGCCGGGCGGTCCTGCGCGGTGGCCAGCACGATCGCATGGCCGGCCGGCAGGTCGGCGCGCGAGCGGATGCGCGCGCCGCGGTGTCCTGCCAGCGCGCCGAACCAGGAGGCCAGCTGTCCGGCGGCCTGCAGCGTCGAGCCGTCCGGCCGGTCCGAGGTCACCAGCGTCACCTCGGTTTGGCCCGGGTCGCGGCGGTCGAAGAAGGGGGCAGGCAGCACCGACAGGTCGTTGGCCAGCGGCAGCGGCTGCACGGTCAGCTGCAGGCTCGAATGGCCGTTGACGCTGACCCGCGGGAACTGCGCGCTGTCGCACTGCGGCGGTGCGGCGAACTGCACCGTCAGCTCGTTGCTGTCGGTCAGCAGCTTCGGGTCGAGCTCCAGCCGGGTCGAGAACTGGCCGCTGCGGTCCAGCCCGGAGGCCGGCGGCACCGCGATCCGCCCGACCGTCTCGCTGTTGAGCTTGACCACCAGCAGATCGTTGCGTCCGAGCAGATCGGGCGAGGGTGCCAGCATCAGCGTCAGGGTCGCGCGGCGCACCAGCTCGTCGGTGCGCAGCTCGAAATGCAGCCGCTGGCGGAACTGACCGCGACGGACCTCGTGCGGATGGTGCACCTGCCCGATCTGGCTGAACGGCAGCGTCAGCTTGCGGCCTTCGGCGCTGCGGCGCACGTCGAACTTCAGGGCGCCGGCGGTCTCCGGCGGCGGAAGGGTCGGCGGAACGGGATTCTCCGGCGGGGCGGCGGTCCGGGCGGGCTCGATGCGCTCCGGTGTGCCCCGGGTCTGGCCGGACCAGGCCGGTGCCAGCAGGCACAGCGTCACCGCCGCCAGCGCGGCCTTCAGGTTCAGGGGACGCCTCATCATGCGGACGCGGACGAGGCCGGCGGTGCGGCGCCGCCGTTGCGGCGCAGGAAGACCTGCGCGCAGCCGCGCAGGCCGAGCCGGCACACCTCGGCCAGCGCATAGGCCGGCCGGTCGGGGTGGTGACGATCCTGCACGCCCAGCCAGGTGTCGGCGCGCGCGAAGGTGCACTGCACCAGATCCATCTGCTGCTCCAGCGACATGTCCTCGAAGCTGAGGCCGTGCGAGCGGCCGTTGCGGAAGGCGACCCGGGCGCTGAAGCGAGGCGGCTCGTCGCCGCGTTCCATCCACAGCGTCAGCGGGGTGTCGCGCTCGAAGGCCAGGCCGTCGGGCATGCGCACCTTCAGGCCGCCTTCCGAGAAGTCCTCGGTCTCGGCATGGAAGGGCGCGGTGCCCGGGCCCTGCAGCCGCACCGGCAGCCCGAACTGCACCCGGTGCGACTGGCGCACCTGGCGGGTCTCGGACGCGGCGGAGGCGGCGGCGCCGAGGATCATCAGGTTGTAGACGGTCCACAGCATGTTCAGCACGACCGTCTCGATCTGGTCGTTGCTGTCATGCAGCTTGTAGTCCAGCCCCGGCACGCCCAGGTCACCCCAGCCGAACTGCAGCGCGGCCATGCGCAGCAGGCCGACCACCATGCCCGCCATGTTCACGCTCAGCAGCACCACATAGGGCCGCGCGATGCCCCAGTCGAAGTAGTCGCGCTCGATGTAGCCGCCCTTGGCGGTGACATTGAACTTGCCCGCCTTCGGGTTGATGACCGCGTACAGCGTCGGGCGGAAGATGTACCAGGCCAGCACCGCCTCGTAGACCTCGGCCCAGAAGGAGTGCCGGAACTGGCCCTGCACCCGCGAGTTGACCTGGTTGGCGTGCGACAGGTGAGGCAGCGCCATCGCCGCGATCATCAGCGCGCTTTCCTGGATGACATGCGCGCCGAAGAACAGATAGGCCAGCGGCGCGGTCAGGAAGATCAGCCGCGGGATGCCGTAGAAGAAGTGCAGCATCGCGTTCGAGTAGCACAGCCGCTGCGCCAGCGTCAGCCCCGGGCCCAGCAGCGGGCAGTCGGTGCGGAAGATCTGCGCCATGCCGCGCGCCCAGCGGATGCGCTGGCCCACATGCGCCGACAGGCTCTCGGTGGCCAGGCCGGCGGCCTGCGGGATCGAGATGTAGGCGGTGGTGTAGCCCTTGCGGTGCATCTTCAGCGCGGTGTGCGCATCCTCGGTGACCGTCTCGACCGCCACGCCGCCCACTTCCAGCAGCGGATCGCGCCGCAGCACCGCGCAGGAGCCGCAGAAGAAGGTCGCGTTCCAGAAGTCGTTGCCGTCCTGGACCAGGCCGTAGAACAGCTCGCCCTCGTTCGGGATGCGGCCGAAGGTGCCCAGGTTGCGCTCGAAGGGGTCCGGCGAGAAGAAATGGTGCGGCGTCTGCATCATCGCCAGTTTCGGATCGCGGTAGAACCAGCCGATCGTCATCTGCAGGAAGGAGCGCGTCGGGATGTGGTCGCAGTCGAAGATGGCGATGAACTCGCCGCGGGTGTTCTTCAGCGCCTCGTTGATGTTGCCGGCCTTGGCGTGGCGGTTGTGGTTGCGGATCACCCAGTTGACGCCGACCTCCTCGGCGAACTGCCTGAATTCCTCGCGCCGGCCGTCGTCCAGGATGTGGATGTGCAGCTTGTCGATCGGCCAGTCGATGGCCATCGCCGCCAGCACCGTCGGCTTGACCACCTTCAGCGGCTCGTTGTAGGACGGGATGAAGATGTCGACATGCGGCCAGTCCTCGATCGGCAGGTTCAGCGCCACCGGGCGACGCTGCAGCGGCCAGATCGTCTGGATGAAGCCCAGCACCAGCACCACCCAGGCGTAGATCTCGGCCACGATCAGGCCGGTGCCGAAGAAGATGTCGACCGCCTTGTCCATGTGCATGGTCTCGGTCAGCCGCCAGTACAGGTAGCGTGTCGAGACGGTCAGCGAGACGAAGGTCATCACCAGCGTGATCAGCCGCCCCGGGTACTTGTTCAGCACCCAGGTGCAGGCGAAGCACAGCACGCCGAAGATGACCTGCTCCCCCAGCTCGAGCGGCACCGACATCACGGTGACCATCAGGAAGAGGCCGCACAGCAGCAGGCCGGCCTGCAGCGCGCGGTATTGCCACAGCCGCCAGCCGGTGATCGGCCACAGCGAGTCCAGCAGCGTGCGGGCATGCATCGGCTGCCGGTGGTGGGGGCGCGAGCGCTGCGGCTTCAGCCGGGATCTCAGCGAACGAAGGCGCGGCAGTTCGGCCATGGGGTCGGGGGCGTCAGCGGGAAACAGGTCAGCAGGTCAGCCCACGCTCATCGGGGCAGCGACGAGGCGAGACGATCGAAGAGTCGGTCGAGCCGCTGCGTCGGTGCGGCAGCAGGCTCTCGCGAGGCGCCGGCCGAGCCCTCGCCCAAGGCGGAAAGATCGAGTCCGTCGGCAGGCCGGGCGTCGCCGCTGAGCCGGCGCGCCAGGCTGGAGAGCGATGTCGGCCGGGCCGGTGCGGCCGGAACCTCGACAGCCAGTGTCGGGGCTGGTTCCGTGCGGGCGGCTGGCGCTTGCAACAGGAATGCAACAGGTGTTGCCGCGGCGGCCTGCAGCGGGGCGAACCGCGCCTCGGTGTCCTCGGGGTTTTCCGCAGGATCGAGGCGAATATCGGCTGATTCTCCAGCGGAATATTCTCTGGCCGGGGCAGGTTCCACAGTTTCCGTGTCGACCTGCGCTGCGACGGTTTCCGGCGGGGCCGGTTCGGCCAGGGCGGGTGCAGGCGCGGCGGCGGGGGGCTCGTCCTGGGGGCTCTGCGGCAGATCGGCAGGCACGGTCAGGGCTGCGGGCTGGGTGCGGCCGAACAGACCGCGACGGCTGTGGCCGCCGCGCGCCGCGTTGTACTTGCTCACGTCCTGGTAGATCCCGGCCTCCGGACCGATCTGACGCAGGAGGTTGCTGATGTCGTCGCCGATGTTCATCGTTCGGGCTCCCTGTAGGCGTTGTCTGGGCGGGGGTCTGGCGGTGGTGGCAGGCGTCAGGAGGTCAGCACGAAGACCAGCGTGGTGTCGGGCGAGCTGCTGCTGCCCGGCATCTGCCGCACTCTCAGGCGATCGCCGGCGCCGGCGGCCTTCAGCCACTGCTCGTAGGCGCCCTCGAGCAGGGCGCCGGACCAGGCGCGCGCCGACACGCCGAAGGCCGCGTCCAGCGGCGCGCAGTGGTGGACGATGCGCAGCGCATCACCGGTGTCCTGCAGCTCCACCCAGCCCCAGTCCATGTCGGACCAGAGCGTGTTCATCGCGGCCTCCAGGTCGGGCAGCAGCTCCAGTGCCGGCAGCGGGCGCTCGCGCGACATCGCGCCGCCGAGCCGGCGCATCAATGCGCGCGCACCGTCCGGGCCGAGCCGCTCGGCCAGTTCCTGCCCGAGACAGAACAGGAAGGGTCGCCACTGGCGGGAACACTGGTGCTGCTGGTGATATTCGTGATCCGAGGTCGGGCGTTTCATTGCCTGTAAAAGCCGGGAAAATTTATCAATTCTGCAGAAATAGCGCCTATTACCACTTATTCTGGGGATAGTAGCATGGCACTTCCTGGGGTATTGCAAGTTTTTTCTCTTCGTTGCGAGTTGTCGGCTTTCTGTTACTAATGGCATCGGATTTCTGTCGCACAAGTCATGAAGTCGATGGCTGGCTTTCCTCCTTTGGTGGGGATCCTGCAAGGTGCGGGCTGGCGCCGCCCGGCGCTACCATCGGGTCCGGACATGCCTGTGGAGCCCGTGGAGTCTGCCGATGAAAGTGCTGCTGATCGATGACCATCCGCTGATCCTGTCTGCGATGCAGAGCGTCATCCTGCAGATCGACCATGGCATCGAGGCGGTCACCGTCGAGTCCGCCGCCGAGTGCCGGGCGGTGCTGGCGAGGCGCCGCGACTTCGATCTGATCCTGCTCGACCTGCAGCTTGGCGATGCCGACGGCTTCGAGCTGCTGGCCGAGCTGCGCCGCGAGCATCCCGCGCTGCCGGTGATGGTGGTGTCGGCGTCTGAGCGACCCGGCGATGCGTTGCGCGCGATCGATGCCGGCGCGATGGGCTTCGTGCCCAAGCGCTCCAGCAACGAGCTGCTGCAGGATGCCGTGCATCTGGTGATGTCGGGCGGCATCTACATGCCCGAGCTCGTGCCGACCGATCGGGTCGAGCCGGGCCCGGTCCCGCCGCTGGCCGCGCCGTCTGGCGTGGCGGCGGCCGGACAGGCCCTGCGTCCCGGCGCGCGCACCCGGACCGGCGGCTCGCTGGCCGATCTCGGGCTGACGCCGCGCCAGCGCCAGGTGATGCAGCTGCTGCTGCACGGCAAGTCGAACAAGCTGATCGCCCGCGACCTCGGCATTTCCGTCGAGACGGTCAAGGACCATGTGGCCGCGGTGCTGCGCAGCCTCGGGGTGACCTCGCGCACCCAGGCGGTGCTGGCCGTCGGCCTGATGAGCGATCTGTCCGAGGGCTCCCTGTCCTGATCCGCGGGGCGGGATCGGCATGCTCATGTCCGCATCGATGCACTCCTGCTCGCTGATGTCGCGGGTCGGCCGGCTGTGGCTGCCGGGGGTGCTGGCCTGGGGGCTGGCAACCGCCTGGCTGCTGCCGCGGGCGGATGATCCGCTGCGGCTGGCGCTGCTGGTGCCGATCGCGCTGCTCTGCCTGGGCTCGCCCGCCGTGTCGCTGGGCCGTGCCTGGCTCCAGGCCGGGCTGGCGGGTCTGCCGGTGCTGGCGGCGGTGCTGATGCCGCCGTTCGATGCGCGGCGGGCCTGGCTGGTGACGGTGCTGCTGCTGGGCGCGACGCTGCTCGGGCTGCATCACCGCCGGCTCTTCCTGACCCAGCAGGTGCTGCGCGACCGCACCGCGCTGCTGATGGCCGAGCTGGCGGCCGAGAAGGAGGCCGCCGAGGAGGCTCGGGCGGTGGCCGAGGCCGCGACCCGGGCGCGCACCAGCTTCTTCACCGCGGCCAGCCACGACCTGCGCCAGCCGCTGCATGCGCTGGTGCTGTTCACCAAGTCGCTGCAGCTGCGCAACCGCGATCCTGGCCTGGACGAGACGCTCGGCCAGCTGGCCGGCGCGATCGAGTCGCTCGATCATCTGTTCGACCGGCTGCTCGACCTGAGCAGCCTGGATGCCGGCGCGGTGAAGGTCGATGCACGTGCCTTCCACCTGCGCGAGGTCTATGCGCGGCTGACGCCGCATTTCGAGCCGCAGGCCTTCGACAAGGGGCTGTCGCTGTCCTTCCGGGGCGGGCGCCATGCGGCGCTGGCCGATCCGGTGCTGGTCGAGCGCATCCTGCGCAACCTGCTGTCGAACGCGATCCGCTTCACCGAGGACGGCGGGGTGCTGGTGAGCTGCCGCTCGCGCCCCGAGGGGCTGCTGCTGCAGGTCTGGGATTCCGGGCCCGGCATCGATGACGCGCAGCTGCCGCGCATCTTCGACGAGTACTACCAGGTCGGGCCGGGCGAGGGCGCGGCCGAGGAGCCGGTGCCGCGCCGCGGCCGCGGGCTGGGACTGGCGATCGTGCGCCGGCTGGCGCTGCTGATGGCGCTGCCGCTGCGGGTGGACTCGCGGCCCGGCCATGGCACGGTCTTCACGCTGCAGCTGCCGGTGGCCAGCGCCGCGCAGATCGAGGCCGCGAGCCGGATGCCGCCTGCGCCGATGCGCACCCTGCCGACGCTGCAGGGCATTCATGTGGTGTGCATCGGCGAGGCGGCTGCCGCCGAGCAGGGTGCCGCCGGCCTGCTGCGCGGCTGGGGTGCCAGCGTCAGTGCCTTCGCATCGGCGACCGGACTGGCCGCCTGGGCCGCGGTGCAGCCCCGGGTGCCGGCGCTGCTGATCGCTGACGCCCGGCTGCCGAGCGGAGCGGACGGCCTGGCGCCGGTGCGGCTGCTGCGCCGCAGCTTCGGCCAGACGGTGCCGGCGGTGGTGCTGCTGCACCAGCTGCCTGCCGGCGATCCGACCGGCTCGACCTTCATCCCGCACGAGCCCGATGTGCATGCCCTGCCGCATCCGGTGGCGCCGAACCGGCTGCGCGCGATGGTGGGCGCCAAGCTCGGACCGCGCCCGGCGGCCACGCCGGCCGGCACCGTACAATCCCGCTCCCCGACCTGAAGCTGAAGCGACCGAGAAGGCAAGAGAACCATGTCGATGCACGACCGAGACGGAAAGATCTGGATGGATGGTCAGATGGTGGACTGGCGCGACGCCAAGATCCATGTGCTGACCCACACGCTGCACTACGGCTGCGGCGCCTTCGAGGGCGTGCGCGCCTACGAGACCGTGAACGGCACGGCGATCTTCCGCCTGCGCGAGCACACCGAGCGCCTGTTCAACTCGGCCAAGATCCTGCGGATGAAGATTCCCTTCACGATCGAGCAGGTCGAGGAGGCGCAGAAGGCGGTCGTGCGCGACAACAATCTGGCCAGCGGCTACCTGCGCCCGCTGACCTGGGTGGGCTCCGAGAAGCTGGGCGTCAGCGCCAAGAACAACACCATCCACCTGATGGTCGCGGCCTGGCCCTGGGGCGCCTACCTGGGCGAAGAGGGCCTGAAGCGCGGCATCCGCGTCAAGACCTCCAGCTACACCCGCCACCACGTCAACATCACGATGACGCAGGCCAAGGCGGTCAGCAACTACACCAACTCGATCCTGGCCAACGCTGAAGCCACCGACGACGGCTACGACGAGGCGCTGCTGCTCGACGCCAGCGGCTTCGTGTCCGAGGGCGCCGGCGAGAATATCTTCATCGTGAAGAACGGCGTGATCTACACGCCCGACCTGTCGGCGGGCGCGCTCAACGGCATCACCCGCAACACGATCTTCCACATCGCCAAGGATCTGGGCCTGGAGATCGTGCAGAAGCGCATCACCCGCGACGAGGTCTACATCGCCGACGAGGCCTTCTTCACCGGCACCGCCGCCGAGGTCACGCCGATCCGCGAGCTCGACCGCATCGAGATCGGCATCGGCTCGCGCGGCCCGATCACCGAGAAGATCCAGTCGGCCTTCTTCGACATCGTCGGCGGCCGCAATCCGAAGTACGCGCACTGGCTGACGCCGGTGAACGGCTGATTTCCTGATCCACTGATCCACCAAGGCATCGAAGGAGCGATCGAGATGAGCGACAAGAAGGACGTCGTCGAGGTGCTGGCCTCGGACCTGCAGGGCCCGGGCGTGGTCTTCTGCCCGAACCCGAAGATGACGCTGTGGAACCAGCATCCGAAGGTCTACATCGACCTGTCGCACGGTGGCGAAGGCAAGTGCCCGTACTGCGGCACCGTCTATCGCCTGAAGGCCGGCGAGAAGATGCCGTCCCACCACTGAACCGGCTGCTGCCTTGACGACGCGCTCGCTGGTCGTCGCGCCGCAGTGGATCGGCGACGCGGTGATGAGCCAGCCGCTGCTGGCGGCGCTGGCCGCGCGCGGCGAGATGCTCGCGGTGGCGGCGCTGCCCTGGGTCGCGCCGGTCTACCGCGCGATGCCGGAGGTCGCCGAGGTGTTCGACCTGCCGTTCGCGCATGGCCGGCTCGACCTGAAGGCGCGCTGGCGGCTCGGCCGCGGCTGGGCCGGGCGCTTCGAGCGGGCCTATGTGCTGCCGAACTCGATCAAGGCGGCGCTGCTGCCGTGGTTTGCCGGCACGCCCGAGCGCATCGGCTACCAGGGCGAAGGACGGCCGCTGCTGCTGAACCGGCGCCGGCCGAATCCGGCCGAGGCGCGCCCGCCGATGGTCGCGTTCTACGCCGCGCTGGCCGGAGCGCCGGACGCGCCGGCTCCGGCGCGCGACGCGGTGGCGGACCCGGTGCTGCATCTGCCTCCTGAGCGGCTGCGCAAGGTGCTGACCGGCCTGGGCCTGACCCGCCGCGGCTACTGGGCGATGGCGCCGGGCGCTGAATACGGCCCGGCCAAGTGCTGGCCGGCCTCGCACTACGCCGCGCTGGCGCGCACGCTGCACCAGCAGTCCGGCCAGCCGGTGGTGCTGCTGGGCTCCGGCAAGGAGGCGGCGATGGCGCAGGGCATCGCCGACGAGGCCGGCGCCGGCGTGCAGGTGCTGGCCGGGCGCACCACGCTCGACGAGGCGATGGCGCTGGTGGCCGGCGCACGCGGCCTGGTCAGCAACGATTCCGGCCTGATGCATGTCGGCGCCGCCTTCGGCCTGCCGCAGGTGGCCGTCTTCGGCTCGACCAGCCCGGAGCACACGCCGCCGCTGAACGCGCGCGCCGAGGTGATCTGGCTGCGCGACGAGCTGGGCCTGGACTGCGCGCCGTGCTTCCAGCGTGTCTGTCCGCTCGGCCACACCCGCTGCCTGGCCGAGGTCGCGCCGCCGCGGGTCGAGACCGCGCTGCTGCAGCGCGTCGCGGCGGCCGAGCGCGAGCTCGACCATCCGGTCGCCGGACTGCGGGTGGTGCGCTGAAGCGGCACCGCAGCATTGCTGCGTAGAATCCCGGGCCATCATGCCGATGACCCGCGAATTCGTTCTCACCCTCTCGTGTCCCGATGCCAAGGGCATCGTGCACGCCGTCTCCGGCCTGCTGTTCCAGGCAGGCTGCAACATCATCGACTCGCAGCAGTTCGGCGACGTCCTCGGCGAGGATGCGACCGGGCTGTTCTTCATGCGCGTCCATTTCGAGGCGCCGGACCACCTGGCCGATGCCGGCACGCTCGACCGCCTGTTCGGCCATGTGCGCCAGCAGTACGCGATGAGCGCACAGGTGCGCAGTCTGGCGCGCCGCCCGCGCCTGATGCTGCTGGTCAGCAAGCACGGCCACTGCCTGAACGACCTGCTGTTCCGCTGGAAGAGCGGCCAGCTGCCGGTCGACATCCCGGCCATCGTCTCCAACCACCCCGACTTCGCCGAGCTGGCCGCCAGCTATGGCATTCCCTTCCACCACCTGCCGCTGCCCACCGGCAGCAGCGCCGCGGTCAAGCGCGAGCAGGAGCAGCGCATCGAGGCGCTGTTCACCGAGCTCGACATCGACCTCGTCGTGCTGGCGCGCTACATGCAGATCCTCAGCACCGAGCTGTGCCAGTTCCTGCAGGGCCGCGCGATCAACATCCACCACAGCTTCCTGCCGAGCTTCAAGGGCGCCAAGCCCTACTACCAGGCGCATGAGCGCGGCGTGAAGCTGATCGGCGCGACCGCGCACTACGTGACCGCCGACCTCGACGAGGGCCCGATCATCGAGCAGGATGTCGAGCGCGTCGACCACACGCTGAGCCCGGAGGACTTCACCGCGGTCGGCCGCGACGTGGAGTGCGTGGTGCTGGCGCGCGCGGTGCGCTGGCATGTCGAGCACCGGGTGCTGCTCAACGGTCGCAAGACCGTGGTCTTCCGCTGACGCCGACACGAGGAGCCCCCGATGCCCGCCAGGCCGCCCAAGGTCGCACTGATGACCACGCCCGACGAGACCGAAGCCCAGTTCTACGAGGCGCTGCAGCGCGGCGATCTCGACCGGGTGATGGCGGTCTGGGCCGATGACGACGACATCGCCTGCATCCATCCATCGGGCCCGCGCCTGCTCGGGCTGCATGCGATCCGCGCCGGCTACGAGTCGCTGCTCGAGGGCGGCGGGCTGAATCTGCGCATCGCGCAGGTGCGCCGGCTGGTGGTCGGCAACAGCGCCGTCCATCATGTTCTGGAGGAGCTGCGGGTCGAGACGCCTGAAGGCACGCAGAGCGCCTGGGTGCTGGCCACGCATGTGTTCGTCAAGACGCCGCAGGGCTGGCGTCTGCTGGTGCATCACGCCAGCCCGGGCAGCGCAGGCGCGGTGCAGGAAGTCGGCGACGAGCCCTCGATGCTGCATTGAGCGCGGCCACCGCTTCCACCGCTTCTCCGGGGCCGCTGCCGCCGGCACCGGCCTGGCTGCCCGGCGGGCAGCTGCAGACGATCTGGCCGGCGCTGTTCTCGCGCCGCCATGCGCCGGGCCGCCCGCCTGTCTGGGCGCGGGAGCGCTGGACCACGCCGGACGGCGACTTCGTCGACGTCGACCGGCTGCAGCCGCGCCAGAGCCCGGCGCCGGGCCCGCAGGCGCCGCTGCTGGTGATCTTCCACGGCCTGGAGGGCTCCTCGTCGAGCCACTACGCGCAGGCCTTCGCCGAGCGCGCCGAGCAGCTGGGCTGGGCCTGCGCGCTGCCGCATTTCCGCGGCTGCTCCGGCGAGCTCAACCGCGCGCCGCGCGCCTACCACTCCGGCGACTTCGAGGAGATCGGCTGGATGCTGGCGCGGCTGGTGCAGGGGCGCCAGGGGCCGGTGCATGCGGTCGGTGTCTCGCTGGGCGGCAACGCGCTGCTGCGCTGGGCGCAGGAAAGCGGCGAGCAGGCGGCGCGCCAGCTGCGCTCGATCGCCGCGATCTGCGCGCCGCTGGATCTCGCGGCCGCCGGCGACGCGATCGGCCGGGGCCTGAACCGGCGCATCTACACGCCGATGTTCCTGCGCACGATGAAGCCCAAGGCGCTGGCCAAGCTGGCGCAGCATCCGGGCCTGTTCGATGCGGCGCGGCTGCGCGCGGCGCGCGACCTGCGCGAGTTCGATGATGTCTTCACCGGACCGCTGCACGGCTTTGCCGGCGTCGACGACTACTGGCGGCGCGGCTCGAGCCGCCACCGGCTGGCCGAGATCCGCGTGCCGGCGCTGGTGATCAATCCGCTCAACGACCCGTTCGTGCCGGCCGACAGCCTGCCGGCGCCGCATGAGGCCGGCCGTGCGGTCGAGCTGTGGCAGCCGGCGCACGGCGGCCATGTCGGCTTCGCCAGCGGCGCCTGGCCGGGCGAGGTGCGCACGCTGCCGCAGCGGGTCTGCGACTGGCTGCAGGGGCGGGCCGTGGGCCTGCGCGCGGATCTGAGGCAAGATCCGCGGCATGGATGAGATCGTCAAGGCGGCCCTGCGCAAGTGGCCGAACGTTCCCGCCTGCCGGGGCTGGCTGGCGCTCGATGCGCGTGGCGACTGGTACATGCGCGACGACCGCACGCAGGCGGCCGGGCCCTTTCCGCAGTCCAGGGGCAGCCGGGTGGTGCACGACAAGCTGCGCGAGTTCATCGGCCGCAACTACGAGGTCGATGCGTCCGGGTGCTGGTATTTCCAGAACGGTCCGCAGCAGGTCTTCGTCGAGCTGGAGGTCGCGCCCTGGGTGCTGCGGCTGCGGCGCGATGCGGCCGGGGCGCTGCATGTCGAGACCCACACCGGCCGGCCGCTCGAGACCGACGCCGTGCGCGCGGCACTGGTCGACGAGCAGGGGCGGCTTTTCCTCGACACCGCGATCGGCCTGGGCCTGGTCGCCTCCGCCGACATGGATCTGGCGGCCGACGAGGTGCTGGCCGGGCGCTGGCAGCCCGAGGAGGTGGCCTCCGTCACGCTGCCGGCACGCTGCGGCCATGTGCTGAGCCCGGCACGGGCATGAAAAAAGCCGGCGGCGCCGGCTTCTCTCGTGATTCGATCCTGATCAGTTCGCGGCCGAAGCGGCGCCTTCCGGGGCCTTCGGCTCCTCGAACTTGCCGCCGCCGGCATTGGCCATGTGGGCCACTGCGCGGGCGATCTCCAGATCGCTGTGATCGCCGCCGCCCTGGGCGCCCATGTTGCCCTTGCCCTTCAGCGCGGAGTTCACCAGCGCCTCGAAGCCCTGGCCCAGGCGCGGGCCCCAGGCACCGGCATCGCCGAACTTGGGCGCACCGACCAGGCCGGCTTCGTGGCAGGCGGCGCATTGCGCCTTGTAGACCTGCTCGCCGGTCTTCAGCGGGCCGCCTTCGAGCTTGATCGCCACCTTGGCGACCGGACGGATGCGCTCGGCCACCGCCTGCTCGCTCATCGCGTCGCTGCCGGCGCCATCGCGCCGGTCGCTGCCGACATCGCGCACCAGCAGCGCGATCACGAAGATCGGGACCAGGAAAGCGAAGATCACCGCCAGGATCAGCTGCTTCGGGGTCTTGATCGGGCTATGGTGCTCGTCGTGGTGTTGGCTCATGGGTTCCTCGGGCTGCACGGGAATGTTGGAAAGCGGTGAGGGCGCGGCTCTCTGGCGGTGGGATGGCCGGGGGGGCGCAAAACCTGCGAATTATAGTCCGCTGCCTGACGGGGATTTGTTGCATGCACGCAGCGCTGCAAACAATGCTAGAATCGCAATCTCCGCGCCCGTAGCTCAGTGGATAGAGTATTGGCCTCCGAAGCCAAGGGTCGCTGGTTCGATCCCAGCCGGGCGCGCCACCGAATGATTTCGACATCGACGCCAACCGCCAAAAACGGTTGGCGTTGCTGTTTCCGGATCCGGACAAGGAGTCTCGTGCGATGAGCGAAGCCAGCATGACCTGCCGGATTCTCGGCGTCCATGTCGCGACAGTGCGGCCGCTGCGGGTGGCGGGCGGGCGCACCGTCATGTCAGGCATCGGCAAGCAGGCGGTGGCGAGCGGCTTCTGCCGGGTCGGTCCGCTCGGTCTCGATGGCGACGAGCAGGCCGATCCCACGGTCCACGGCGGTCTGGCCAAGGCGGTCTATGCCTATCCTTCGGAGCATGCGGCCCTGTGGCGCCAGGCGCGCCTGGAGGCTGGCGTGGCCTCGCTGTGGGAGCAGGACGATGAGAGCGCCGGTGCGTCGGCCAGCCTGGTCGGCGAGAACCTGGCGCTGGCCGGCCTGCTCGAGAGCCAGGTCTGGATCGGCGACCGGCTGCGGTTGCCCGACTGCGAGCTGGTGGTGACCGAGCCGCGTTTTCCCTGCTTCAAGTTCAATGCCGCGATGGGCTGGAACGGTGCGGCCCGGCAGATGGCGCGCACCGGTGCCTGCGGCTGGTACCTGTCGGTGGCGCGTGCCGGCAGTCTGGCCGCCGGCCAGATGGCCGAGCTGGTGCCGGGGCCGCGCCGTGTACGGCTGTCCGAGGTCTTTGCGGCGCAGGTGCGCCGCCGGGTCGAGCTCTGACCAGGGCTTCCTGAACGGTCCCTGAAGCGCAGGGTTCCGTGCCCCATACCGAGGTCCAGTGCGGTTCCCAGTGAACTTCGTCACGATTGCAATGTCACCGGCCACCGACTAACCTGCCTGGGCATCCCCCCCTCCGGCCCGGGCAGCCTGGTGCCGGTGACACTTCGACCTGAAGGAAAAGAGACCATGGGACTGATGAGTTTCATCAAGGAAGCCGGCGAGAAGCTGTTCGGCAAGGACGATCCCGAGAAGGCCGCCGCCGAGGTCGCCACCGCTCCGGATCCGGCCGCCGCGCAAGCCCGCCTGGCCGCCGCGAACGAGAACGCCGCCCGCGCGATCGAGAAGTACATCGACACCCAGGGCCTGAAGGTCGACGGGCTGCAGGTCGCCTTCGACGGCACGACCTGCCAGGCCACCGTCAGCGGCTGCGCGCCCGACCAGGCCACCAAGGAAAAAGTGCTGCTGTGCTGCGGCAATGTCGCCGGCGTGACCGGCGTCAACGACATGCTGACCGTGACCGAGCCGGCCGACGAGTCGCGCTGGCACACCGTCGTGCGCGGCGACACGCTGTCGGGCATCGCCAAGGCGATGTACGGCAACGCCAATGCCTACATGAAGATCTTCGAGGCCAACAAGCCGATGCTGGGCCACCCGGACAAGATCTATCCGGGCCAGGTGCTGCGCATTCCCGCCTGAGCGCGGTCGGCGCCGGACGTGTTCAGCCGCGCGGCACCACCCAGCGCGGCCAGTCGCCCGGGATGGCGTGGCGCTGGACTTGATGCACATGACTCACGCTAGCCATCCCGACTGCCCGGCCGCAGCTGCAGCCGGCGCTCCGCGCTCAGGTAGGGCCACAGCAGCGCCATCGCCTGCCGGGTGCCGCGCCGCACCGCGGCGTCGGCGTTGTCGGGCTCGAGCGCGCGGCGCGGGTCGCGCACATATTCGTAGCTCAGCCAGTAGGTCAGCAGCACGATGATCGAGGTGGCCAGCGCATCGGCATCTTCCGGCCCGATCGGCGCGCCATCGAGAATGCACAGCCGTGCGACCCGCTCGCGCACCGCCGCCTGCTGCAGCGCCAGCGCCGCCTGGCAGCGGGTCTCGAGCTGGCGGTTGCGGGTCAGCAGGTCGTTGAGATCGCGGAAGATGAAGCGGTAGTCCCAGGCCAGGCGCAGCAGCGCCGGCACCAGCAGCCAGGCGCCCTCGGCATCGTCGGCCGGGCCGGCGGCGGCCAGCGCCCCGGCCAGCGCCTGCTCGTAGCGGCCGACCAGCGCATTGACCAGCGCCTCCTTGGCCGGGTAGTGGTAGTACAGGTTGCCGGGGCTGATGCCCAGCTCGGCCGCGAGCGCGTTGGTCGAGACATTGGGCTCGCCGTAGCGGTTGAACAGCGCCAGCGTGTGGTCGAGGATGCGCTCGGCGGTGCGCCGGGGGGCCTTCTTGGCGCGGTCGGTCATGGTGTCGTGCAGAGTCTCCGGGCGCCAATCTAGCACCGCGCTGGTGCCTGATCGCCCCGGGTTTGCCTCTGCATGGCGCGTGCCCGCAGCGGCCGCGTGGTCGCGCCGCTCGGGGATCACGGGCCCGGGCGGTCCAGGTCGGCGGCCTCGTGGCGTTCCGGGCACTGGTCGGCCGGATCGCCGAAGGTGCGGTTGACCCGCCGGCCGCGCTGCACCGCGGGCCGTGCGCCCACCTCGTCGGCCCAGCGGCGCAGATGCGTGTACTGCTCGACCTGCAGGAACTCGCCCGCGCCGTAGAGCAGGCCCTGCGCCATCTGACCGTACCAGGGCCAGATCGCGATGTCGGCCACCGTGTAGTCGTCGCCGGCGACGTGGCGCCGGGTGGCCAGCAGCCGGTCGAGCACATCGAGCTGGCGCTTGGTCTCCATCGCGTAGCGGTTGATCGGGTACTCGAGCTTCTCCGGCGCGTAGGCATAGAAATGCCCGAAGCCGCCGCCGACGAAGGGCGCGCTGCCCATCTGCCAGAACAGCCACGACAGGCATTCGGCGCGCGCGGCCGGCGCGGCGGGCAGCAAGGCGCCGAACTTCTCGGCCAGATGCACCAGGATCGCGCCGGACTCGAAGACCCGGATCGGCTCAGGGCCGCTGCGGTCGACCAGCGCCGGGATCTTCGAGTTCGGATTGACCTCGACGAAGCCGCTGCCGAACTGCTCGCCGTCGCCGATCTTCACCAGCCAGGCGTCGTATTCCGCGCCGGCATGGCCCAGCGCGAGCAGCTCCTCCAGCATCACCGTCACCTTCACGCCATTGGGCGTGCCCAGCGAGTAGAGCTGCAGCGGGTGGCGCCCGACCGGCAGCGCCCGCTCGTGCGTGGCGCCGGCCACCGGCCGGTTGATGCTGGCGAACTTGCCGCCGCTGGCGGTGTTCCAGGTCCAGATGGCGGGTGGGGTCCAGGGCGTGTCGGAGGAGGTGGAGGTCATGGCAGATGTCGACAGGATCGGTCGGGGGTGGGGCAGGGCGTCCGGCCACTCTACGGGAAGCGCGCCGCGCCTGCAGGACCAGGGGCGGCTGCCTACAATCCCTGCCCGATGACCCCCGCAATCTCCTTCCAGCAGGTCGGCAAGACCTTCCAGACCCCACGCGGCCCGCTGCAGGCGCTCGACGGCGTCAGCCTCGACATCGCGCAGGGCGAGTTCTTCGGCTTGCTCGGGCCCAACGGCGCAGGCAAGACGACGCTGATCAGCATCCTGGCGGGGCTGGCGCGTGCCACCTCCGGCCGGGTCGAGGTGATGGGCCATGAGGTGGTGGCCGACTACGCCGCGGCGCGCCGGTCGCTGGGCATCGTGCCGCAGGAGCTTGTGTTCGATCCCTTCTTCTCGGTGCGCGAGACGCTGAGGATCCAGAGCGGCTATTTCGGCGTGAAGGGCAACGAGGCCTGGATCGACGAGCTGCTCGAGGGCCTGGGCCTGGCCGACAAGGCCGGTGCCAACATGCGCCAGCTGTCGGGCGGCATGAAGCGTCGGGTGCTGGTGGCGCAGGCGCTGGTTCACCGCCCGCCGGTGATCGTGCTCGACGAGCCGACCGCCGGCGTCGACGTGGAGCTGCGCCAGACGTTGTGGCAGTTCGTCGCCCGCCTCAACCGCGAGGGCCACACCGTGCTGCTGACGACGCACTATCTGGAGGAGGCCGAGGCGCTGTGCGGGCGCATCGCCATGCTCAAGCAGGGCCGCATCGTCGCGCTCGACCGCACCAGCGCGCTGCTGGGCGCGGCCTCCAGCACGATGCTGCGCTTCAAGACCGACGACGCGCTGCCGGCCGACCTGGCCGCGCAGGCGCGCATCACCGGCCGCATCGCCCAGGTCAAGGCGCGCGACGCCGCCGACGTCGAGCAGCTGCTGGCGCGGCTGCGCGCCGCCGGCGTGCGGGTGGAGGACCTCGAGATCGGCCGCGCCGACCTCGAGGACGTGTTCCTGGAGATCATGCAGGGAGGCCGGGCATGAGCGCCGTCGCCAGTTCGCGTTTCGCCGGGGCCGGCACGCTGTTCCGCAAGGAGGTGCTGCGCTTCTGGAAGGTCAGCTTCCAGACGGTGGCCGCGCCGGTGCTCACCGCGCTGCTCTACCTGCTGATCTTCGGCCATGTGCTCGAGGACCATGTGAAGGTCTACGAGGCGGTCAGCTACACCAGCTTCCTGGTGCCGGGTCTGGTGATGATGAGCGTGCTGCAGAACGCCTTCGCCAACAGCTCGTCCAGCCTGATCCAGAGCAAGATCACCGGCAACCTGGTCTTCCTGCTGGTGGCGCCGCTGAGCCACTGGGCCTGGTTCGTGGCCTATGCGGGCGCCTCGGTGGTGCGCGGGCTGGTGGTGGGCGCGGGCGTGCTGGCGGTGACCGCCGGCTTCGCGCACCTGCGCCTGGCCGAGCCGCTGTGGGTGCTGGTCTTCGCGCTGCTGGGCGCGGGCATGCTGGGCACGCTCGGCCTGATCGCCGGGCTGTGGGCGGAGAAGTTCGATCAGCTCGCCGCCTTCCAGAACTTCATCATCATGCCGATGACCTTTCTCTCGGGCGTCTTCTACTCGGTGCACTCGCTGCCCGGCATCTGGCAGCAGGTGAGCCACCTCAACCCGTTCTTCTACATGATCGACGGCTTCCGGCACGGCTTCTTCGGGGTGAGCGACGTGTCGCCCTGGACCAGCCTGGCGGTGGTGGGAACCAGCTTCGCGGTGGTTTCGGCGATCGCGCTGAGGCTGCTGGCCAGCGGCTACAAGCTGCGGCACTGAGGCCGAACGGCTGCCGCATCCAGGCCGAAGCGCTCCTTTTTCACGCTGCCGCTACAATCCGACCCATCATGGCTGATCCCACCCCCGCCCAGGTCCGCGACTACATCGCTGCGGGCCTCCCCTGCGAGCACCTCGATGTCGAGGGCGACGGCCGGCATTTCTTCGCGACGATCGTCTCGGCGAGCTTCGAGGGCAAGCTGCGCGTCGCACGCCACCAGCTGGTCTACAAGGCCCTGGGCGAGCGCATGCGCGAGGAGATCCACGCGCTGTCGATGAAGACGCTCACCCCGGCCGAATGGGCCGCCCAGGCCGGCCAGGGCGCCGGCACCGCCTCCCACCCGCATCACTGATTGCCCGCGCGCGGCGGCAGGCCGCGGCGCGGGCGCCCGGCCGGCCGGTCCTTCCGGCGTCTGATCGATCGTCCGCACCGCCCCAGGCCCTGCCGGACGCATCCTCCGCTCCCCCTCACACCACGCCTGCCCATGGACAAGCTCCTGATCCGCGGCGGCCGCACCCTCCAGGGTGAGGTCACGATTTCCGGCGCGAAGAACGCCGCCCTGCCGGAGCTGTGCGCCGCGCTGCTCACGCCCGAGCCGGTGACGCTGGCCAATGTGCCGCTGCTCAAGGACGTCTCGACGACGCTGAAGGTGCTGGCGCAGCTCGGCGCCAGCTCGGTGCGCGATCCGGCCGACGCGTCGGTGGTCACCGTCGACGCCTCCAGCATCACCTCGACCGAGGCGACCTACGATCTGGTCAAGACGATGCGCGCCTCCATCCTGGTGCTGGGGCCGCTCTTGGCGCGCTTCGGCATCGCGCGGGTGTCGCTGCCCGGCGGCTGCGCGATCGGCTCGCGCCCGGTGGACCAGCACATCAAGGGCCTGCGCGCGATGGGCGCGGAGATCCGCGTCGAGCACGGCTACATCCACGCCACCGCCCGCCGCCTGAAGGGCGCGCGCATCACCACCGACATGGTGACGGTCACCGGCACCGAGAACCTGCTGATGGCCGCGACGCTGGCCGAGGGCGAGACGATCCTCGAGAACGCCGCGCAGGAGCCCGAGATCACCGACCTGGTCGACCTGCTGGTGTCGATGGGCGCGCAGATCGAGGGCCGCGGCACCAGCCGGCTGCGCATCACCGGCGTCGAGCGCCTGCATGCGCCGGCCGTGCCGCACCGCATCATCCCGGACCGCATCGAGACCGGCACCTTCCTGTGCGCGGTGGCGGCCACCGGCGGTGACGTGACGCTGCGCCGCGCCGACGCCAGCCACCTCGACGCGGTGATCGACAAGCTGCGCGAGGCCGGCGTGACGATCGAGCACGGCGCCGACTGGATCCGCGTCGCGGCCAGCCAGCGCCCGAAGGCAGTGAGCTTCCGCACCAGCGAGCATCCGCTGTTCCCGACCGACATGCAGGCGCAGTTCATGGCGGTGAACTGCATCGCCGAGGGCGTGGCACGCGTCACCGAGACGATCTTCGAGAACCGCTTCATGCACGTCAACGAGCTGGTGCGGCTCGGGGCGCACATCGCCGTCGACGGCCACACCGCCATCGTCGAGGGCATCCCGAAGCTGTCGGGCGCCACCGTGATGGCCACCGATCTGCGTGCCTCGGCCAGCCTGGTCATCGCCGGCCTGGTCGCAGAAGGCGCGACGACCGTCGACCGCATCTACCACCTCGACCGCGGCTATGACGCGATGGAAGTGAAACTGCGCGCCATCGGCGCCGACATCGAAAGGATTCCGGGATGAGCGACATGATCACGCTCGCGCTGTCGAAGGGCCGCATCTTCGAGGAGACGCTGCCGCTGCTGGCCGCCGCCGGCATCGAGGTGCTCGAAGACCCGGAGAAGTCCCGCAAGCTCATCCTGCCGACCAACCGCGCCGACGTGCAGGTGGTGCTGGTGCGTGCCACGGACGTGCCGACCTATGTCGAGCATGGCGGCGCCGACCTCGGCGTGGCGGGCAAGGACGTGCTGATCGAGCACGGCGGCGAGGGCCTGTACCAGCCGCTGGACCTGAAGATCGCGCGCTGCCGCATGAGCGTGGCGGTGCGCGAGGGCTTCGACTACGAGGCCGCGGTGCGCCAGGGCTCGCGCATCCGCGTGGCCACCAAGTACACCACCATCGCGCGCCAGCACTTCGCCGACAAGGGCGTGCATGTCGACCTGATCAAGCTCTACGGCTCGATGGAGCTGGCGCCGCTGACCGGTCTCGCCGACGCGATCGTCGACCTGGTCTCCACCGGCAAGACGCTCAAGGCCAACCAGCTGGTCGAGGTCGAGCCCTTCATGGAGATCTCCTCGCGCCTGGTGGTGAACCAGGCCGCGCTGAAGCTCAAGCGCGACCGGCTGCGTCCGCTGATCGACGCCTTCGCCGCCGCGATACCGAAAGACTGATTCCCTTCGCTCCACCCTCACGGAAACCGCCATGCCTCCCGTCGCCGTCCGTCACCTGAACACCACCAGCGCCGATTTCGAGACCGAGTTCAAGCGCGTGCTGCACTGGTCGGCGGAGACGGACCATGCGATCGAGGAGCGCGTCGCCGCGATCCTCGAGGACGTGCGCACCCGTGGCGACGCGGCGGTGCTCGAGTACACCGCGCGCTTCGACGCGCTGGAGGCGCCCTCGGTCGCCGCGCTCGAGCTGACCCGCGAGGAGCTCAAGGCCGCCTTCGACGCCATCACGCCGGCCCAGCGCAGCGCGCTGGAGTCGGCCGCCAGGCGCGTACGCGCCTACCACGAGCGCCAGCTGCAGGCCTGCGGCCTGAGCTGGTCCTACCGCGACGAGGACGGCACGCTGCTGGGCCAGAAGGTCACGCCGCTGGACCGCGTCGGCATCTATGTGCCCGGCGGCAAGGCGGCCTATCCGTCGTCGGTGCTGATGAACGCGATTCCCGCCCATGTGGCCGGCGTGTCCGACATCGTCATGGTCGTGCCGACGCCGCGCGGCGAGAAGAACGCGCTGGTGCTGGCCGCGGCCTATGTCGCGGGCGTCAGCCGCGCCTTCACGATCGGCGGCGCGCAGGCCGTGGGCGCGCTGGCCCACGGCACCGCCACCGTGCCGCGCGTCGACAAGATCACCGGCCCGGGCAATGCCTACGTGGCGAGCGCCAAGCGGCGCGTCTTCGGCCAGGTCGGCATCGACATGATCGCCGGCCCCTCCGAGATCCTGGTGCTGGCCGACGGCACGACGCCGCCGGACTGGGTGGCGATGGACCTCTTCAGCCAGGCCGAGCACGACGAGCTGGCGCAGTCGATCCTGCTGTGCCCGGACGCCGGCTACATCGCCCAGGTGCAGGCGTCGATCGACCGCCTGATCGAGGGCATGCCGCGCCGCGATGTCATCCGCGCCAGCCTGGAAGGGCGCGGCGTGCTGATCCTGACCCGCGACATGGACGAGGCCTGCGCGATCAGCAACCGCATCGCGCCCGAGCACCTGGAGGTGAGCTCGTCGGAGCCGCACCGCTGGGAGCCGCAGCTGCGCCACGCCGGCGCGATCTTCCTTGGTGCCTACACCAGCGAGTCCCTGGGCGACTACTGCGCCGGCCCGAACCATGTGCTGCCGACCTCCGGCACCGCACGCTTCAGCTCGCCGCTGGGCGTCTACGACTTCCAGAAGCGCTCCAGCCTGATCGAGGTGAGCGAGGCCGGCGCGCAGCAGCTCGGCCCCATCGCCGCCGAGCTGGCCTATGGCGAGGGCCTGCAGGCGCATGCGCAGGCCGCCGAGTTCCGCCTGAAGCGCGCTGAATGAACCGGAGTTCCGAGATGACTGCTTCCTCTTCCGCCGCGCTGCTCCCCGAGCGCCTGCAGACCATCCTGCGTAGCGATGTGCAGGGCATGCACGCCTACGCGGTGCAGCCCAGCGCCGGCTTCATCAAGCTCGACGCGATGGAAAATCCCTTCCCGCTGCCGCCCGGGCTGCAGGCCGAGCTGGGCCGGCGCCTGGGTGCCGTGGCGATCAACCGCTATCCCGGCGAGCGCATCGACACGCTGAAGGCCGCGCTGGCCGCGCATGTCGGGCTGCCCGAGGGCTGCGCGCTGATGCTGGGCAACGGCTCGGACGAGCTGATCTCGCTGCTGGCGATGGCCTGCGACCGCCCCGGCGCGACCATCCTGGCGCCGGTGCCCGGCTTCGTGATGTACGCGATGTCGGCGCAGCTGCAGGGGCTGGAGTTCGTCGGCGTGCCGCTGACGCCCGATTTCGAGCTGGACGAGACCGCGATCCTCGAGGCCATCGAGCTGCACCGCCCGGCCATCACCTACATCGCCTACCCGAACAACCCGACCGCCAACCTGTTCGACGACGCGGTGATCGAGCGCATCGTCGCCGCGGTCGGCCGCCAGAACGGCCTGGTCGTGTTCGACGAGGCCTACCAGCCCTTCGCGTCGCGCTCGTGGATGGCACGCGCCGGCGAGTTCGACCATGTGCTGGTGATGCGCACGCTGAGCAAGTTCGGTCTGGCCGGCGTGCGCCTGGGCTACATGGTCGGCCCGGCCGCGCTGATCGGCGAGATCGACAAGGTGCGCCCGCCCTACAACGTCAGCGTGCTCAACGCCGAGGCGGCGCTGTTCGCGCTCGAGCATGCCGACGAGTACGCCGCCCAGGCCGCCCTGCTGCGCCAGGAGCGCGAGCGGCTGCAGGCGGCGCTGCGCGAGATGCCAGGCGTCAAGGCCTGGCCGAGCGAGGCCAACATGATCCTGGTGCGGGTGGCGGACTCGAAGGCCGCCTTCGAGGGCATGAAGCGCCAGGGCGTGCTGATCAAGCATGTCGCCGCGCTGCATCCGCTGCTGGCCAACTGCCTGCGCCTGACCGTCGGCACGCCCGACGAGAACGACCGCATGATCGCCGCGCTGCGCGCGTCGCTCTGAGACCCGAGCCCCTCCATGAGCACTGACACCCTGACCCCGGCCGCCGGCGCGGACCGCATCGCCGAGATCCGCCGCGACACCAACGAGACCAAGATCCGCGTGCGCGTCAACCTCGACGGCAGCGGCAAGTCGGTCCTGAAGACCGGCATCGGCTTCTTCGACCACATGCTCGACCAGATCGCCCGTCACGGCATGATCGACCTGGAGATCGAGGCCGACGGCGACCTGCACATCGACGGCCACCACACGGTGGAGGATGTCGGCATCACGCTGGGCATGGCGGTGGCCAAGGCCGTGGGCGACAAGAAGGGCCTGACCCGCTACGGCCACGCCTACGTGCCGCTGGACGAGGCGCTCTCGCGGGTGGTGGTCGACTTCTCGGGCCGTCCGGGCCTGGCGATGGACGTGAAGTTCACCGCCGGCATGATCGGCGCGCTCGACACGCAGCTGGTGTTCGAGTTCTTCCAGGGCTTCGTCAACCATGCGCTGGTCAGCCTGCATGTCGACAACCTGAAGGGCCACAACGCGCACCACCAGTGCGAGACGATCTTCAAGGCCTTCGGCCGCGCGATCCGCATGGCGATCACGCCCGATCCGCGCTCGGCCGGCGTGATTCCGTCGACCAAGGGATGCCTCTGACATGAGCCAAAGAACTGTCGCCGTCGTCGATTACGGCATGGGCAACCTGCGCTCGGTGTCGCAGGCGGTGATGCACGTCGCGCAGGGCTCCGGGCTGGAGGTGGTCGTCACCTCGCGCCCCGAGGAGGTGCGCGCGGCCGAGCGGGTGGTGCTGCCCGGCCAGGGCGCGATGCGCGACTGCATGCGCGAGCTGCACGACTCGGGCCTGAAGGACGCCGTGCTCGAAGCCGCCGCCAGCAAGCCGCTGATGGGCGTGTGCGTCGGGATGCAGATGCTGCTCGACCACTCGGAGGAGCAGGACACGCCGGGCCTGGGGCTGATCCCGGGGCGCGTCATCCGCTTCCGCCTGGACGGGCGCCTGCAGCCCGACGGCAGCCGCTTCAAGGTGCCGCAGATGGGCTGGAACCGGGTGCGCCAGCTGGCGCACGACGGCGCGGTCCATCCGGTCTGGGCCGGCGTGCCCGACGGCGCCTGGTTCTACTTCGTGCACAGCTACCACGCCTGCCCGGCCGATGCACGGCACGCCGCCGGCGAGACCGACTACGGCGACGCCTTTACCTGCGCGGTGGCCCGGGATAACATTTTCGCGACCCAGTTCCACCCGGAGAAGAGCGCCGACCACGGCCTGGCGCTCTACCGCAACTTCCTGTCCTGGAAGCCCTGAGCGGCGCCGACCGGCAACTTCCGCGTCTCCCTTCCTCCTTCAACCGCAACCTCTGCGTTTCCAGCCATGCTGCTGATTCCGGCGATCGATCTCAAAGACGGCAAGTGTGTCCGCCTCAAACAGGGCGACATGAACGACTCCACCACCTTCGGGGACGATCCGTCCGTCATCGCGCGGCGCTGGCTCGACGCCGGCGGCCGCCGCCTGCACCTGGTCGACCTGAACGGCGCCTTCGCCGGCAAGCCGGTCAACGCCGGCGCGATCAAGTCGATCCTGGCCGAGGTGGGCGGCCGCATCCCGGTGCAGCTCGGCGGCGGCATCCGCGACCTCGACACCATCGAGCGCTACCTGGACGCCGGCATCAGCTACGTCATCATCGGCACCGCCGCGGTCAAGAACCCCGGCCTGCTGCGCGACGCCTGCGCCGCCTTCCCCGGCCACATCATCGTCGGCCTGGACGCCAAGGACGGCAAGGTCGCCACCGACGGCTGGAGCAAGCTGACCGGCCACGAGGTGGTCGATCTGGCGAAGAAGTTCGAGGACTACGGCGTCGAGAGCGTCATCTACACCGACATCGGCCGCGACGGCATGCTCTCGGGCATCAACATCGAGGCGACCGTGCGCCTGGCGCAGGCGCTGAAGATCCCGGTGATCGCCTCCGGCGGCCTGTCCAACATCCAGGACATCGAGGCGCTGTGTGCGGTCGAGAAGGAAGGCGTCGAGGGCGTCATCTGCGGCCGCTCGATCTACACCGGCGACCTCGACTTCGCCGCCGGCCAGGCCCGCGCTGACGCGCTGGGCGGCGTGGCGGGCTGAGCACCATGCTGGCCAAGCGCATCATTCCCTGCCTGGACGTGACCGGCGGTCGTGTCGTCAAGGGCGTCAACTTCGTCGGCCTGCGCGATGCGGGCGATCCGGTGGACATCGCCGCGCGCTACAACGACCAGGGCGCCGACGAGCTGACCTTTCTCGACATCACCGCCACCAGCGACGGCCGCGACCTGATCCTGCACATCATCGAGGCGGTGGCCTCGCAGGTCTTCATCCCGCTGACGGTGGGCGGGGGCGTGCGCACGGTGGCCGATGTGCGCCGGCTGCTCAACGCCGGCGCCGACAAGGTCAGCTTCAACTCGGCGGCGGTGGCCAATCCGCAGGTGATCCGCGAGGCCAGCGACAAGTACGGCTCGCAGTGCATCGTCGTGGCGATCGACGCCAAGCGCCGGGTGGGCGAGGATCTGGCCGCCAAGGGCCCGGGCTGGGATGTCTACACCCACGGCGGGCGCAAGAACATGCACATCGACGCGGTGGCCTGGGCGGCGCAGATGGCGCAGATGGGCGCCGGCGAGATCCTGCTGACCAGCATGGACCGCGACGGCACCAAGATCGGCTTCGACCTCGACCTGACCCGTGCGGTGAGCGATGCGGTGTCGGTGCCGGTGATCGCCTCGGGCGGCGTGGGCAACCTCGACCACCTGGCCGACGGCGTGCAGCAGGGCGGCGCGGACGCGGTGCTGGCCGCCAGCATCTTCCACTACGGCGAGCACACGGTCGGCGAGGCCAAGCAGCTGATGGCGGCACGCGGGATTCCGGTGCGGCTCTGAATGCTCAGTCCGGCGTGTCCTCGTCGGACGCGTAGCGGTCCAGCACCGGCTGGAACCAGGGCGGGATCGCGTCGGTCTCCAGGCTCAGCGACTCGCCCGCGTCGGTGATCTCGGCCAGCAGCAGCCGGTCCTCGCCGGAGTTGTCGAAGACATAGGCGCGGCTGCTCTGGTCGATGGCCTGCGGCAGCAGGTCCAGCGAGCGGTGATAGCGCTCGCGGATCTTGTCCTGCGGCACCGGATGCCCGCCGCCGAGCACACGGTTGCGCACTCGCTCGACATTGATCTCCGGGTCGTCGGTGGCGACGAAGTACAGGTAGGTGCGGTAGCCGTGCGCGCGTGCCCGGGCCATGAAGTCCACCTTGTCGCGCGAGGACATGACCGTCTCGAAGGTGAAGGACTGGCCGCGCGCCAGCAGCCGGTGGCGGATGAAGTCCGACAGCACCGAGGCGTGGTAGGAGTTGACCTGCACCGCACCGAAGATCACGCGGCTGCCGTCGAGGCCCAGCCGGGCTGCGTCGGCAAGCAGTGCCGGATCGCGCGACAGCAGGGTCGAGGCTGCCATGAAGGCGTGCAGGCCCGCCAGGTCGGCAGCCCCCAGCGCGAAGTCGGCCAGGTCGAGATGACCACGGCCGCGGATGGACTTCTCGATCTCGTCGGCGTTCACATAGACGCTCAGCCATTCAGGCCGCAGCGCCTCCTTGATGGTGCTCTTGCCCGAGCCGTTCGGGCCGGCGAAGACCCGCAGGCGCGGGACGCCCATGCTCAGCGCGGTGCCCGGCGCGTCAGCGTCATGCCTCGCCGGACCGGGATGCGCGCGGGCAGGCTGCGCAGCACATGACGCTCGCCGCTGGCGCGGGTCTCGACCAGCTGGCCGTCGACCGCCTCGATCACCCGTCCGGAGATCTGCAGCGCCTGCTGGCGGGCCTGCCTGACCGCCAGCTCGGCCAGTTCGGGAATGCGGGCTTCCGCCGCCTGCATCGCGGCTTCGTCGAGAACAACGATCGGAGGGGTCATCGCGGGCTCCTGTGATGCGCTGGATTGTCTCACGCGGTCCTGGCCGCGCTCAGACCAGGCCGTTGCGGATCGCGTAGACCGTCAGCTCGGAGTTGTTGGCCATGCCCAGCTTCTCCAGCACGCGCGCGCGGTAGACGCTGACGGTCTTGGGGCTGAGCGAGAGCTCCTCGGCGATGTCCGACAGGCGCTTGCCGGAGGCGATCATCGTCAGCGTCTGCAGCTCGCGGTCGGAGAGCTTCTCGTGCGGCGCCTCGGGCGCGGGCGTGGTCAGGCTCTCGACCAGCATCTGCGCCATCTCGGCGGTGATGTACTTGCGCCCCTGCGCGACCATGCGCACGGCGGCGACGATCTGCGCCGGGTCGGCGCCCTTGTTGACATAGCCGTAGGCGCCGGCGCGCAGCGCGCGCAGCGCGTACTGGTCCTCCGGGTACATCGAGACGATCAGCACCCGGATCGGCGAGCCCTCGTCCTTGAGCACATGCAGCACGTCCAGGCCGCTGCGCCCGGGCATGCTGATGTCGAGCACCAGCACGTCGCAGGAGGTGCTGCGCAGCAGCGTGCGCAGCTCGCCGTATTCGCCGGCCTCGCCGACGATCTGCATGTCGGGCTGCTCGGCCAGCGTGTCGCGGATGCCACGGCGGATCAGCGCGTGGTCGTCGCACAGGATGACGCGGGTCATAGCGCTCCCCAGGTGGATGGATCGTGAGGGCTGCCCAGGGGCAGGTCGATGTCGGTGTCGCCGGGACGCGAGCTGGTGCCGACCACGTCGAGCGGCACCGACAGGATCAGCGTCGTGCCGGTGGGCGAACTGCTCAGGTCGATCCAGCCGCCGACGGTGTCGGCGCGCTCGTGCAGGCCGCGGATGCCGAAGGAGCGCTCCTTGCCGAGGTCCTGGTTCGACAGGCCGCGGCCGTTGTCGCTGATCTCCAGCGACAGCACGCCGGCGGCCACCGTCAGGTCGACCTGCACCCGGGTGGCGCGGGCGTGCTTGGAGATGTTGGTCAGCGCCTCCTGCGCGGTGCGATAGGCCACCAGCGGCACGCCCGGGGGCAGGCGCAGATGGTCATGGCTGGTGCGGAAGGCGGTCATGATGCCGTTGCGGCGCTCGAAGCGCTGCGTCATCCACTGCAGCGCCGCCACCAGGCCCTGCTCGAGAATGGCCGGGCGCAGGTTGTGCATGATGCGCTGGCTGGCCTCGATCGCGTGGTTGACCGTCTCCAGCGCCTGCTGCGCGCGCTCGGCCATCGGGCCGTTGGGCGCGTGACGCGTCAGCCAGGCCAGATCGAACTTGACTGCGGTCAGCGAGCCGCCGACGTCGTCGTGGATCTCGCGCGCGATGGCGGCGCGCTCCATCTCGATCGAGGTCTGCAGATGCTGCGCCAGCTCCGACAGGCGCTTGCGCGAGCGGGCCAGCTCCTCGTCGCTGCGCTTGCGCGCGCGCAGGCCCTCGCAGACCTCGACCGCATGCAGCAGCGCCGGCACCAGCCGGATCAGGTTGCTCTTGAGCAGGTAGTCGGAGGCGCCGTTGCGCATCGCCTCGACCGCGGTGTCCTCGCCGATCTCGCCGGAGACCAGGATGAAGGGCAGCAGCGCATCACGCTCGCGCAGCAGCTCCAGCGCCACCAGGCCGGAAAAGCCCGGCAGGTTGTAGTCGGAGATCACCGCGTCCCAGCGCTGGTCCAGCGCGGCCAGGAAGGCGCCCTCGGTGTCGATGCGCTGCATCGACGGCTCGATGCCGCCGCGGCGCAGGTGCGCCAGCACCAGCTGGTGATCCAGCTCCGAATCTTCCAGATGGAGCAGGCGCAGGCGGCGCAGCTGGGGGGTACGGGGCATGGGCGGGCAACGCTTTTTCACATGTCAGGAACTGAGCCGGATTTTGAGGCGTGATCCCGGCACCGGTGACAGGGGCGATTGAGAAAAATTGATGCAATCGACACCCGTTCTGTGTCCATCAACAGCGCCGAGCCGCTGCCGGAGAGATTCATGCCATCCATTCTCGCTGTCGACGATTCCCCCTCCATGCGCCAGATGGTCCAGTTCACGCTCAAGAGCGCTGGCTATCAGGTCGTGGAGGCGGTCGACGGAGCCGACGCCTGGGAAAAGGCCGGCCGCCAGCAGTTCGATCTGGTGCTGACCGACCAGAACATGCCTCGCATGGACGGAACCTCGCTGACGCGCAAGCTGCGCGAGACTTCCCAGTACCGGAGCACGCCGATCCTGATCCTGACCACCGAGTCGGGCGACGACATGAAGAAGGCCGGCAAGGAGGCCGGCGCCACCGGCTGGCTGGTCAAGCCCTTCGACTCGATGAAGCTGCTCGAGGTCATCCGCATGGTCATCCGCTGACCTGCCTCCCGATCCTGCACCGTTCGTGGCGCCTGGTGCCGCAGCTTGTCTGCTGCGCTCCACGTCACGCGGCTGCGGACCTGTTCGACGATTTCCGCCGCCCGCACCGAGTCCGCACCGAGCGCACTCACTGAGGAAGCCCCGACACCATGGCCGATCGACTCTCCCAAGGCTCTGCCTCTTCGCGTTCCAGCGACGGCGGCCTCGACCTGCAGCAGTTCCACCAGACCTTCTTCGAGGAGGCGGCGGAGAACCTGCAGAGCATGGAACAGCTGCTGCTCGCGCTCGATCCGGCCGCGGTCGACGACGAGACGCTCAACGCGATCTTCCGGGTCGCGCACTCGATCAAGGGCGGCGCGGCCACCTTCGGCTTCACCGCGGTGGCCACGCTGGCGCACGAGATGGAGACGCTGCTCGACCGGCTGCGCCGCCACGAGCTGGCGCCGACGCCGCCGATGGTCGATGTGCTGCTGCGCGGCGGCGACGCGCTGTGGGGTCTGCTGTCCTTCCAGCAGGGCCTGACCGACGAGGCGCCCGAGACCAGCGGCCTGGTCGCCGACATCCGCCGTCTGGCCAGCCTGGACGCGGCGGCCAGCGCAGCCCCGGCATCTGTACCGGTGGCGGCCCCTGCGGCGGCCGCGCCGACTGCTGCGCCCAGGCCGGCCGGCACCCGCGAGCTCGAGGTCCGCATCGGACCGCTCGAGCTGCCGCAGACGGCCAGCCATCTGCACGAGCTCTTCGAGGAGATTCCCGGCATCGGCGAGATGAAGCCGCTGGACTTCGGCGAGCCGGTCGACGGCATGCGCCGCTTCACCGTCATCACCAGCTGCACCGACAACGATCTGCTCGACCTGTTCAGCTTCCATGTCGATCGCAAGCTGGTCCATCTGATGGAATCCGGCCCCGGCTTCGGCTTCTACGAAGGCAATCCCGGCGTGCCCTCTGCCGCGCCCGAGCCGCCGCCTGCCGGTGCCCCCGCCCCGGCGGCGCCACCGGCTGCCGCCGCAGCCCCGGCCAGCGCGGCCAAGGGCGGCAACCGCGCGCCGGCCGCACCGGATGCGGCGACGCTGCGCGTCTCGGTCGAGAAGGTCGACCAGCTGATCAACCTGGTCGGCGAGCTGGTCATCACCCAGGCGATGCTGATCCAGGGCAGCCGCTCGCTCGACCCGGTGGTGCACCAGTCGCTGGTCAGCGCGATCAACCTGATGGAGCGCAACTCGCGCGACCTGCAGGACGCGGTGATGTCGATCCGCATGATCCCGATGTCGGCGGTCTTCAGCCGCTTCCCGCGCATGCTGCGTGATCTCTCGGGCAAGCTGGGCAAGCAGGTCGAGCTGGTCACGCACGGCGAGGCCACCGAGCTCGACAAGGGCCTGATCGAGAAGATCACCGACCCGCTGACCCACCTGGTGCGCAACTCCTGCGACCACGGCATCGAGCTGCCGCAGGCGCGGGTGCAGGCCGGCAAGCCGGCGGTGGGCACGATCACGCTGTCGGCCTGGCACCAGGGCGGCTCGGTGGTGATCGAGGTGCGCGACGACGGCAAGGGCCTGTCGCGCGAGAAGCTGATCTCCAAGGCGATCGAGCGCGGCCTGCAGGCCTCCGACTCGATGACCGACACCCAGGTCTGGAACCTGATCTTCGAGCCGGGCTTCTCGACCGCCGAGCAGGTCACCGACGTGTCCGGCCGCGGCGTCGGCATGGATGTGGTGAAGAAGAACATTCTCGGCCTGGGCGGGCGGGTCGACATCGAGTCGGCGCCGGGCTGCGGCATGAGCGTGAAGGTGCGCCTGCCGCTGACGCTGGCGATCATGGACGGCATGAGCGTGGCCGTCGGCGACGAGGTCTACATCCTGCCGCTGGGTTCGGTGGTCGAGAGCGACCTGATCGGGCCGGACCGCATCCGCTCGCTGGGCAACAACCACCGCGTCGCCAAGGTGCGCGAGGAATACCTGCCGGTGGTCGACCTGGCCGGGCACTTCGGCGTCTGGCGCGACGAGCCGCCGGCCCAGCCGATCATGGTCATCGTCGAGTCGGAAGGCTCGCGCGCGGCGCTGATCGTCGACGAGCTGATCGGCCAGCAGCAGGTCGTGGTGAAGAACCTCGAGACCCACTACAAGCGCATCCCGCATGTCTCGGGCGCGACGATTCTCGGCAACGGCCGGGTCGCGCTGATCCTCGACATCGCCACGCTGGTGCAGGCGCGCTGACGCGCCGCCCCGGCCCCTTCACGACACGACACGCGACAGACCAATCCCGGGAGCGCTTGCGATGCAGGACATGTTCTGGAATTTCACCATCCGACTGCGCATGGCCGCGGCGGTGGCCATGCTGGTGGGGCTGTTCGCCGTCATCGGCGCGATGGTCTGGAGCGGTGCCGACCGCCTGCTGATTCTCGGCACGATGGCGGCGATGCTGGCGGTCGTCGTGCCGCTGACGCTGATCAACTCGGCCTCGATCGTCGCGCCGATCGCCCGCGCCCAGCAGCTGACCGACGCGATCACCCAGGGTGATCTGGGCACCCGCCTGGAGGTCCGCGGCGAGGACGAGGCCGCGCAGCTGCTGCGTGCGCTGCTGCGCATGCAGGATGCGGTCGGTGCGATCGTCGGCAGCATCCGCGAATCGACCGATGCGGTCGGCACTGCCAGCACGCAGATCGCGGCCGGCAACCAGGAGCTGTCGATGCGCACCGAGCAGACCGCCGGCTCGCTGCAGCAGACCTCCAGTTCGATGGAGCAGCTCAGCGAGACGGTGCGCCAGACCGCCGATTCGGCCCAGCTCGCCAACGAGCTGGCCGGCCAGGCCTCCAGCGCCGCCCAGCGCGGTGGCGACGTGATGACCCAGGTGGTCAGCAACATGGAGGAGATCAGCGCCTCCAGCCGCAAGATCGCCGAGATCATCGGCGTGATCGACGGCATCGCCTTCCAGACCAACATCCTGGCGCTGAACGCGGCGGTGGAGGCCGCCCGGGCCGGCGAGCAGGGCCGCGGCTTTGCGGTGGTGGCCGGCGAGGTGCGCAACCTGGCGCAGCGCAGCGCCCATGCGGCCAAGGAGATCAAGACCCTGATCGGGGCCAGCGTCGACAAGGTCGGTGCTGGCACGCATCTGGTCCATGACGCCGGCCGGGCGATGAGCGACATCGTCAGCGGCGTGCAGCGTGTCAGCGACCTGATCAGCGAGATCACCGCCTCGACCAGCGAGCAGAGCACCGAGCTGGGCCGGGTCAGCGCCGCGGTCGGCCAGCTCGACCAGATGACGCAGCAGAACGCCGCGCTGGTCGAGGAGAGCGCGGCTGCCGCCGACAGCCTGCGCCGTCAGGCCGCGACGCTGGCGGCCGGCGTCAAGAGCTTCCAGCTGGGAACGGGCGGTGGCAGCAGTGGCAGCCGGGTGCCGTCCGTGTCGCCGGCACCGAAGCCGAAATCGGCTGCGCGTGCCGCTGCAGCGCCGGTGGCCCGCACCGCAGCGACGCCTGTGTCGGCGCCGGTCAGCCGGCCGGCACCGCCCCCGCCGCCCGCCGCCGAGCGCAAGGCCGCGCCGGCACCCGCGCCGGTGGCCGAGACCGGCTCGACCGAGCAGTGGGAATCCTTCTGATCAGCCCAGCGCCTTCCCGCCCATGTAGAGCGCCAGCAGGTAGAGCACCAGCGCGAAGGCGCGCTTGAGCTGCGCGACCTGCAGTGCATGGGCGGCCCGTGCGCCCAGCGGCGCGGTCAGCACGCTGGCGCAGGCGATCAGCCCGAGGCCCGGCAGCCACAGCCAGCCCAGCGCTCCCGGCAGGGGTGCCGGCATCGACCAGCCGCCGATCAGGTAGCCGACGGTGTTGGCCAGCGCGATCGGCAGGCCCAGCGCGGCCGAGGTCGCCACCGCGTGGTGCATCGCGACATTGCACCAGGTCATGAAGGGCACCGAGATGAAGCCGCCGCCGGCCCCCACCAGTCCGGAGATGAAGCCGATCAGCGTGCCCGCGCCCAGGCTGCCCGCGGTGCCGGGCATCTGCCGCGACGGTGCCGGCTGACGGTTGCGCAGCATCTGCGTGGCCGAGAAGGCGACGAAGACCGCGAAGACCAGCGCCAGCGTCGTGCCGCGCAGCGCGGCAAAAGCGCCTGCACCGGCGATCAGCCCGCCGACCGCGATGCCCGGCGCGATGCGCCGCACCAGATCCCAGCGCACCGCGCCGCGTCGGTGGTGGGCGCGCACGCTCGAGATCGAGGTGAAGACGATGGTGGCCATCGAGGTGGCGATCGCCATCTTGACCGCCAGCGCCGACTCCACGCCGCGGGCGGACAGGATCAGCGTCATGAAGGGCACGATCAGCATGCCGCCGCCGATGCCTAGCAGGCCGGCGAGAAAACCGGTGCAGCTGCCGAGAACGAGCAGCTGGGCGACCAGCATCGGGTCGAGGTTCATCGTGGTGGAGGGGAGGTGTCCATCGCGAACCGAGGGCCGCATTCCTGAACCCAGGGGATTCAGGTGGGCGAGGTCAGTCCGGCTTCGGGTTCATCTGACGCGAGACGATCGCACCAGCCGGACAATGTTCCAGGCCCGGGCTCGCGAGAGCATCGGTTCAAGGAAATATAAAACCCCCGCGGACGCGACGGACAGGGATCATTCTAGCTTCATTCCCTCGGCGCCGAGGCTGGCTTCGATGCGCCGCACCAGGCCGTCGACATCGATGGTGATCGGCGGCGGCGCGGGCGGCGGCGGGGGCGGCAGCGGCATCGGGGTGCCGCCCGAGTGGCGCAGCTCGCTCAGCGCGTAGGCGATGTTCAGCGCCGCCAGCACCGCGATGCGCTCGCGTGCCTTGACCCGGCCGGCATCGCGGATCGCGCACATCTCGCGGTCGACCCGGGTCACCGCCTCGGCCAGCACCGCGTCCCCCCCTTCCGGGCAGGCCAGCAGATAGATCTGGCCCATGATGCTGACTTCCATCTGCTTCATGCTCATACCCCGCCTCCCGAGGCGCCGCGTTCATGGGTGTCGACATCGCCGGCGGGCAGCCGCTCGAGCAGCGCGTCGATGCGGTTGCGCGCGGCCGCATAGCGCGAGCGCAGGTTGTCCCGCTCGGCCGCGACCGCGGTGAGCTGCTGCTCGAGCTGGGCATTGGCGCGCTTGAGCTCTTCGTGGCGAAGGATCAGCCGTTCTATCCGGTCGGCGAGGTCTTCGAGTGTGGACATTGCGCTGCTGTGCTGTCGGGGCGGTCGGTGCCGCTGCATCGTGTTGGCGCGAACGCCACAGGCGAGGGCGCCGGAAGGGTCCGATTGTAGTGGTGCACCGCCGCAATGTTTACAATTCACGCTGTTGGTGCTCGCCTGACCGGATCTGGTCGGCGGGTTAAACGGGAAACAGGAAGGTCAAGACCCGCCGGGTCGGCCCAACCTGTGCTGCCCCCGCAACGGTAAGCGGACGAGAGCCTCGGCGGCTCTCTGCCCCTGCGCACATGAACCACTGGCATCCAGGCGATGCCGGGAAGGGTCGCAGCGGGTTCGTCCGTCAGCCCGGATACCGGCCAACAGGGGGTCTGTCGATGCCGCGCCGGTCGCGGCGCCGGCGGGCCATGAGGTGCGAGGCCTGCGGGGACGCTGGCATGCACGATCCTGACACCGTTCCATCATGTCCAAGCTCTCCGTCGGCAGCCGTCTGCCCGAAACGCGCCTGCGCGCCACTGCTGCCGCCGCAGCGCTGATGCTGTGCCTGCCGCTGGGCGCTGCCGCCCAGTCCGCCCCGGCCGTGGCCACCGCGGCGGCCTCGCTGCCCGCCGTGGTGGTGACCTCCACCCGCAGCCCGATCCAGGCCGATCGCAGCATCGCCGACGTGACGGTGCTGACCGCCGAGGATCTGGCGCTCCAGTCCGGCCGCACGCTGGCCGAGGTGCTGGCGCAGCAGCCGGGCATCCAGTTCACCTCCAATGGCGGTCTGGGCAAGTCCAGCTCGATCTTCATGCGCGGCATGGAGGCGCGTCATGTGCTGCTGCTGGTCGATGGCGTGCGCTACGGTTCGGCGACGCTCGGCCAGGCCGACTTCGACAACCTGCCGCTGGGCGACATCGAGCGCATCGAGATCGTGCGCGGCCCGCTCTCCAGCCTGTACGGCAGCGATGCGGTCGGCGGCGTGGTGCAGGTCTTCACCCGCCGCGCCCAGCCGGGCCAGGGCCTGCGCGGCAACGGTGCGCTGACCGTCGGCAGCAAGCGCCATGCCCAGGGCAGTGCCGGTCTGAGCTTCGACGACGGCCTCTGGAACGGCGCGGTCCAGCTGATTCACACCGAGAACCGCGGCTTCTCGTCGACCAATGAGCGGGTGCTGTTCGGCAGCCACAACCCGGATCCGGACGGCTTCAACCAGAACGCCGGCAGCGCCCAGCTCGGCCTGCGCCTGCCGCAGGGCTGGCAGCTCAATGCCCGGCTGCTGCAGTCGGAATCGCGCACCGGCTTCGATGACGGCCCGGGCGCCGATTCGCGCGCCGGCCTGCGCACCCAGGTCGCCTCGGTCGATGCCAGCGGCGAGGTGGTCAAGGGCTGGTCGACGGTGCTGCGCATCGCCCGCAGCGCCAACGACTACGAGACGCAGGCCTCGGCCTCGCCCTGGACCGATCTGGGCACCATCGCCACGGTGCAGCAGCAGCTGAGCTGGGACAACACCTTCGCGCTGCCGGTCGGCTCGCTGCTGGTGGTGGCCGAGCATCTGAAGCAGAAGGTCAGCAAGCCGGGCGGCAACTACGAGGTGACCGAGCGCACCGTGCGCAGCGGCGCGCTGGGCTACCGCGTGGCGCTGGGTGCGCACACCGTGCAGGCCGGCGTGCGCCATGACCGCAACTCGCAGTACGGCGACCAGACCACCGGCAACCTCGGCTACGGCCTGGCGCTGAGCGATGCGCTGCGCCTGAGCGCCCAGCTCGGCACCAGCTTCGTCGCGCCGAGCTTCAACCAGCTCTACTGGCCGTCGTATGGCAACCCGGCGCTGGCGCCGGAGGAAGGCCGCCATGCCGAGCTGGGCCTGCGCTACACCGTGGGCGAGCAGAGCATCAGCGCGACGCTGTTCGGCAACCGGGTGCGCGGCTACATCACCCAGGGCGCCAACCCGACCAATCTGCCCTATGTCGAGAGCCGCGGCGTGACGCTGGCCTACGACGGCCGCTTCGGCCCGGTGCGGGTCGGTGCCGCCTACGACCATCTGGACCCGCGCAATGCCACCGAGGGCAGCGCCAACCACGACAAGCTGCTGCCGCGCCGCGCGCGCAACCAGGCCCGGCTGTCGGCCGATGTCGATCTGGGCGCCTGGAGCGTCGGCGCCGGCCTGCAGGCGCGCAGCCATCGCTACGACAACGCCGCCAACACCCTCCGTCTGGCCGGCTACGCGGTGGCCGACCTGAACGCGCAGTGGCAGTTCCAGCGCGACTGGTCGCTGGGCGCGCGGCTGAACAACCTGTTCGACCGCCAGTACGAGACCGCCTGGGGCTACAACCAGCCGGGCCGCGAGCTGCATCTCACGCTGCGTTACAGCCCGCGCTGAGCCTGAGCGATGATCGGGCGATGAGAATGGAGAACCATCAGCGCTGCGAATTCATCCTGGGCGGCCAGCGCAGCGGCAAGTCGCGCTGTGGCGAGCGTCGCGCGGCCGACTGGCTGGCCGGCGCGCCCGGGCGCCGTGCGGTGCTGCTGGCCACCGCGCTGGCCGGCGACGGCGAGATGCGCGAGCGCATCGAGCGCCACCGCCTCGATCGCCTGGAGCGGGTGCCGGCGATGGCGACCGACGAGGACTGCCTCGATCTGGCCGCCGCGCTGCGCCGCCATGCCGCGCCCGACACCCTGGTGCTGGTCGACTGCCTGACGCTGTGGACCACCCGCTGGCTGATGCCGCTCGAGGGCGAGCCGGCCGACGCGACGCGCTGGCAGGCCGCCTGCGACGCGCTGGCTGCGGCCCTGCAGCAGGCGCCGGGTCCGGTGGTGCTGGTCTCCAACGAGATCGGCCTGGGCCTGGCGCCGCTGTCGCGCGAGGCCCGGCACTTCGTCGATGCGCTCGGGCGGCTGCACCAGCAGGTGGCGGCGGTCTGTGCGCGGGTCACGCTGATGGTGGCCGGGCTCGAGATGGCGGTGCGGCGGTGAGGCGCACGGTCCTGCGGGCCTGCGCCGCGCTGCTGCCGCTGCTGGCGGCGTGGCCGGTGGTTCAGGCCCAGGCCCCGGCTTCGTCGGTGCCGCCGCGGCGCATCGTCTCGCTGATGCCCTCGCTGACCGAGACCGTCTGCGCGCTGGGCGAGTGCGAGCGTCTGGTCGGCGTCGACCGCTATTCCAGCTGGCCGGCCCGGGTCGAGCGGCTGCCGCGCCTGGGCGGCATGGATGATCCGCAGATCGAGCGCATCGTCGGCCTGCGGCCCGATGTGGTGCTGGCCGTGCCGTCGAGCCGCGCGGTCGAGCGGCTGCAGTCGCTCGGCCTGAAGGTGGTGGTGCTGGAGTCGCGCACCACCGAGGAGGCGCGGCGCACCGCCGAGACGATCGCGGTGCTGCTGGGCCGGCCCGGGCAGGGCACGGCGCTGTGGGCGCGCATCGACGCGCAGGTCGAGCGGGCCGTCGCCCGGGTGCCGGCCGGCTGGCGCGGGCGCAGCGTCTATTTCGAGGTCGACTCGGCGCCCTATGCGGCCGGGCGCAGCTCCTTCATCGGCGAGCTGCTGCAGCGCTTCGGCCTGGTCAACATCGTGCCGGCCGAACTCGGTCCCTTTCCGAAGCTCAATCCCGAATTCGTCGTGCGCGCCGCGCCCGATGTGGTGATGGCGGTCGAGCGCCACATCGCCGACATGCCGCGCCGGCCGGGCTGGGCCGGGCTGAAGGCGCTGCAGTCGGGCCGGCGCTGTGCCTTTCCGGCCGATCGCTATGACACCCTGGTGCGGCCTGGCCCGCGCCTGGGCGAGGCGGCCGAACTGGTCGCCGACTGCCTGACGGCCCTGCGCGAATGAGCCTCGAGGAACGCCATCGCCGGCGGCTGCTGGCCCGTGGGCTGGCGCTGCTGTCGCTGATCGGGCTGCTGGCCGGGCTGCTGATCGGCAGCGAGGGCGCCAGCTTCTCGGCGCTGCAGGCCCTGTTCGACGACGGTTCGGCCGGACTGGTGCTGGGCCAGATCCGTCTGCCGCGCACGCTGGGCGCCTGGCTGACCGGCGCGCTGTTCGGCCTGGCCGGCGCGATCGCGCAGGGGCTGTTCCGCAATCCGCTGGCCGATCCCTATCTGCTGGGCTCGGCCGCGGGGGCCTCGCTCGGTGTGGTGCTGGTGCTGACCGCCGGATCGGCGGTGCTCGGGGGCGGGGCGGCCGGCTGGCTGGCGCGGTTCGGGCTGGTCGGTGCGGCCTTCTGCGGTGCCCTGCTGGGCGTGTCGCTGACGCTGATGCTGGCCCGGGGCGCGACCCACACCACCCGGCTGCTGCTGGCCGGGGTGGTGGTCGGCGTGGTGCTGGGCGCCTTCAACGATCTGCTGACCACGCTCGACCCGGACGCGCTGCGCGGCAAGCAGGCCTTCCTGCTGGGCACGACCGGATTTCTCGGCTGGCCGTCCTGCCTGCTGCTGCTGCTGGCGCTGCTGGCGGCGCTGCCGCTGGCCTGGCGGCTGGCGCGGGTGCTCGATGCGCTGTCGCTGGGCGAGGACAGCGCCACCAGCCTCGGGCTGTCGCTGCCGCGGCTGCGGCTGGTGATGGTCGCGCTGATGGCGCTGGCCACCGGCACCGCGGTCGCGCAGGCCGGCATGGTGGCCTTCGTCGGCCTGGTGGCGCCGCATCTGGTGCGCCGCTTCGTGCAGGCGACGCACGGCTACGGCCTGGTGGCCAGCGCGGCGATGGGCGGCGTGCTGCTGATGGGCGCCGATGTGCTCTCGCGCTGGCTGATCGCGCCGCAGGAGCTGCCGGTCGGCGTGCTGACCGCGGTGCTCGGCGGCTCCTATCTGCTGTGGCTGCTGCAGCGCCGGAGGACGGGCTGATGGGCGGCCCCTTCGTGTCCGATCCGATGCTCAGCGCCCGCCGCCTGCAGGTGCGCCTGGGCGATCGCACGGTGCTGCGCGACATCGACCTGGACTTCGGCCCGGGCTGGACCGCGATCGTCGGACCCAACGGTGCCGGCAAGTCGACGCTGCTGCGTGCGCTGGCCGGGCTGCAGCCGCTCGAGCACGGCGAGGTCCGGCTCGACCGGGCCCCGCTGGCCGACTGGCCGGCGCCGCAGCGCGCGCGCCGGCTGGCCTGGCTGGCGCAGCAGGGCGAGGCCGGCGGCGACCTGACGGTGATCGATGTGGTCCGGCTGGGCCGGCTGCCGCATCTCGGCCTGTTCGGCCTGGCGCGCGGGCGCGACGAGCAGGCGGTCCGCCAGGCGATGCAGGCCACCGGATGCACCGCCTGGCGCCACCGCCGCCTGGCCGAGCTGTCCGGCGGCGAGCGCCAGCGGGTGCTGCTGGCGCGCGCGCTGGCGGTGCAGTCGCCGGTGCTGCTGCTCGACGAGCCGACCACCCATCTCGACCCGCCGCATCAGGTGGCGCTGGTGCGGCAGATGGCCCGGCTCGCCCGCCAGGAGAACCGCACCATCGTCGCGGTGCTGCACGAGCTGAGCCTGGCGCTGGCCGCCGACCGGCTGGTGGTGATGGCCGCCGGCCAGATCCACGCGATCGGCCAGCCCGGCGACCCGCTGGTGCAGCGCACGCTGGTCGAGGTCTTCGGCGGCGCGATCCGCATCGAGGCGGTGCCGGTGAACGCAGGCGCCACCGAGGCTGCGGCTGCTGCCGAAGTCCAGTGGGTCGCGCTGCCGCGGCTCTGATTCCCCCTGACTCGAATCGAAGCGAATAGCGAATCCAGACCATGCAGATCGAATCCCCCCCGGTCGAGCGCGACCGCCAGAAGCCCGAGGGCGAGCGCCGCGGCCTGATCCTGGTCCACACCGGCGACGGCAAGGGCAAGAGCACGGCCGCCTTCGGCCTGGCGCTGCGCGCGCACGGCCGCGGCAAGCCGGTGAAGATCTACCAGTTCATGAAGGTGCCCAGCGCGCGCTTCGGCGAGCACCGCATGTTCGAGCAGCTCGGCGTGCCGATCGAGGGCCTGGGCGACGGCTTCAGCTGGAAGAGCAGGGATCTGGAGCATTCCGCGCAGCTCGCCCGTGACGGCTGGGCGCGTGCCGAGGCGACGATCCGCGCCGGCGCGCATTTCCTGGTGGTGCTCGACGAGATCATGTACCCGCTGCGCTATGGCTGGGTGCCGCTGGAGCCGGTGCTGGCGGCGCTGCGCGAGCGCCCCGATCATGTGCATGTGGTGCTGACCGGGCGCAATGCGCCGCAGGAGCTGGTCGATCTGGCCGACACCGTGACCGAGATGCGCCTGGTCAAGCACCACTACCAGGCCGGCGTGCCGGCGCAGCGCGGCATCGAGGACTGAGGCGCATGCCGCTGTCGCTGCCGCTGCCGGAGTGGCTGACCGCGCTGCTGGGCTCGCCCTGGCCGTGGCCGCTGCTGCAGGCCGGCGCGCTGCTGCTGGCCTGGGCGCTGGACCGTCGCTTCGGCGAGCCGCCCGACCGCTGGCATCCGGTCGCCTGGCTGGGACGGCTGCTCGGGCCGGTCGGGCGCTTCTGGCGGGATCGTGCGCCGGCGGCGGCCTTCGCGGGCGGCGCGCTGTCGTGGCTGCTGATTGCCGCGGCGCTGGCCGGCGCGGCCTGGGCGCTGCAGCGCTGGATCGTCACGCTGCCGGGGCCGCTGGCGCTGGGGCTGCTGGCGCTGGCGCTCAAGCCGCTGTTCGCCTGCCGCATGCTGTGCGACGAGGTCGCCGCGGTGGAGGCGGCGCTGGCGCAGTCGCTCGAGGCCGGGCGCGCCCGGCTGGCCTGGCTGGTCAGCCGCGACGTGACGCGGCTCGATGCCGGCGAGGTGCGCGAGTCGGCGATCGAGACGCTGGCCGAGAACCTCAACGACTCGGTGGTGGCGCCGCTGGCCTGGTTTGCGCTGGCCGGACTGCCGGGTGCGGTGCTCTACCGCTTCGCCAATACCGCCGATGCGATGTGGGGCTACCGCGGCGCCTGGGAGTGGGCGGGCAAGTGGGCGGCGCGCGCCGACGATCTGCTGTCCTGGCCGACCGCGCGGCTGACCGCCGCGCTGCTGCTGCGCCCGGCCTGGCGCCCGCGCCAGTGGTCCCGGCTGGCCCGCGAGGCCGCATGCACCCCGTCGCCCAACGGCGGCTGGCCGATGGGCGCGATGGCGTTACGTCTGGATGTCAGATTGCGCAAGCCGGGCGTCTATGCTCTGCATGCCGCTGGACGATCTCCCGAGGCCGCGGACCTGGTGCAGGCGCTGCGGCTGGCCCGCTCGGCCGCGCGGATCTGGACGGGCGTGCTCGCGGGCGGACTGGTGGCGGGCGCGCTGATGATGCTGACACGGCTGGCCGGGGGGCCGGCCTGAGCCCATGACGACGCTGCACCACGACAATCAAATCACCTCGTCCCTGCACGATTTCGCGCGCACGCATGGCGGGTCCGATGCCCACGGCGTGCCGCGCTGGGACTTCTCCACCAATGCCAATGCCTGCGGGCCGGCGCCGATGGCGCTGGAAATGGTGCGCCAGGTCGATGCCCGGCGCTATCCCGATCCGACCTTCAGCGCGCTGCGGCGCCAGCTCGGCCAGCTGCATCAGGTCGATCCGGCGCGCATCGTGATCGCCGCCAGCGCCAGCGAGTTCATCCGCCGCATGACGCTGGCGATCGCGATGCTCAAGCCGGGCGCGCGGGTGCAGGTGCCCGACTACGCCTATGGCGAATATGCCGCCGCGGCGCATGCGCTGGGGCTGCAGCCCTGGCGCGCCAGCGAGCTGCCTGTCGACTCGCCGCCCTATCTGATCTGGCACACCGAGCCGGGCAGCCCGGCCGGCGACGCCGCTCCGGCACCGGACTTCGACCCGACCGACTCGGTGCTGGTGGTCGACCGCGCCTATGCGCCGCTGCGCCTGGACGGCGAGGCGCCGGAACTCTCGCCGCATGCCTGGCAGCTGTGGTCGCCGAACAAGGCGCTGGGCCTGACCGGCGTGCGCGGCGCCTATGCGGTGGCGCCGGAGCGCGGCGCGGTCACCGCCGAGCTGGTCGACTGGCTGCAGCAGCAGCTCGACCGGCTGGCGCCGTCCTGGCCGCTGGGCGCGCACGGAGTGGCGATGCTGAGCGCCTGGGCCAGCGACGAGGCCCAGTCCTGGGTGCGCGCCAGCCTGCACATCCTGCGCAGCTGGCGCCGTCAGCAGCTCGACCTGTGCCACCGGCGCCTGGGCTGGACCTGCCGCGCCAGCGTCACGCCCTTCTATCTGGCGCGCTGGGGGCGCTGGGACGATCCGGCGCAGGCGCAGGAGGATCCCGCCCATCCGGTGCGGCTGCTGCCGGAGCTGCGCACGCTCGGGCTGAAGCTGCGCGACTGCAGCTCGATGGGCCTGCCGGGCTGGGTGCGCGTCAGCGTGCAGGCGCCGCCCTCGCAGCAGGCGCTGTCGCAGCTCTGGCGCCAGGTGATCGGCGAGTCCAGCTTCGTGCCGACGGTGCGGCAGTCGGGTTTCCAGTCGCTGTCGACCTACTAGGACACACGGACGATGACGGGCAAGGCGATCATGGTGCTGGGCACCACCAGCGGGGCGGGCAAGAGCTGGCTGGCCACCGCGCTGTGCCGCTGGTATGCGCGGCGCGGCCTGCGGGTGGCGCCATTCAAGGCGCAGAACATGAGCAACAACGCGCGGGTCGTGCCGGCGCCGGGCGGGCGCATGGGCGAGATCGGCAGCGCGCAGTATTTCCAGGCGCTGGCCGCATGCATCCCGCCCGAGGTGCGCCACAACCCCGTGCTGCTCAAGCCCGAGGCCGACACCCGCAGCCAGGTCGTGGTGATGGGCGAGGTGCGCCGCGACCTGGCCGAGGTGCCGTGGCGCCGGCGCAGCGAGGCGCTGTGGCCGCATGCGCGCCAGGCGCTGGCCTCGCTGCAGGCCGAGCATGATCTGGTCGTGATCGAAGGCGCCGGCTCGCCCGCCGAGATCAATCTGCACGCCAGCGACTATGTCAACATGCGCACCGCGCGCGCCGCCCAGGCCGCCTGCCTGCTGGTGACCGACATCGACCGCGGCGGCGCCTTCGCGCACCTCTACGGCACGCACCAGCTGCTGCCCCCCGACGAGCGTGCGCTGATCCGCGGCTTCGTGCTCAACCGCTTCCGCGGCGACGCGGGCCTGCTCTCGCCGGGGCCGGAAATGCTCGAGCAGCTCACCGGCGTGCCGACGCTGGCGGTGCTGCCGATGTGGCGCGAGCACGGCCTGCCCGAAGAAGACGGCGTCTTCGACGACCGCAGCACCGGTGGCGCCGCGGCGGCGCGCCCGCTGCGGGTGGCGGTGGTGGCCTATCCGCGGCTGAGCAACCTCGACGAGTTCCAGCCGCTGCGCAACCTGGCCGGCGTGCGGCTGAGCTGGGCGCGCCATCCGCATGATCTGGACGGCGTCGACTGGATCATCCTGCCCGGCTCCAAGCACACCGGCGCCGACCTGGCCTGGCTGCGCGCGCAGCGGCTCGACGCGGCGATCGCGCGCCATGCGGCCGCGGGCGGCGCGGTGCTGGGCATCTGCGGCGGCCTGCAGATGCTGGGCGAGGCGCTGGTCGACCTGCACGGCATCGACTCGCCCGGCGGCGAAAGCAACGGCCCCGGCCTGGGCCTGCTGCCGCTGGTGACGCTGTTCGAGCCCGACAAGCTGCTGGCGCCGACGCAGGCCACCTTCGCCGCGCTGTCGGGGCCGTGGGCCGCGCTCTCGGGCGTGCGCTTCGACGGCTACGAGATCCACCACGGCCGCACCGCGCCGCATGCCGATTTGCCCGCGCCCGCGGTGGCGCTGCGCAACGCCGCCGGCGAGGTGCTGGGCTGGCAGCGCGGCCCGGTGCTGGGCCTGTACGCGCACGGCCTGTTCGAGTCGCCGGCGGTGCTGCGCGCGCTGTTCGGCGCGCAGGTGCGCACGCTCGACGCCGTCTTCGACGGCCTGGCCGACTTCCTCGACCGCCATGTCGCGCCGGACACGCTCGAGGCGCTGATCCGCTGATCCGCTGGACCGCACGCTCCCTGTTTCCCCTGTCCCCCCGAGAAGCACAAAGGACAAGACCGATGACGATGGACCTCTCCTCCGCCCGCACCGCACTCGCCGGGCTGCTCGATGTCGCCGACCTGCATGACGAGGCGCTGCAGGAGCGCGTGCAGCTCGCGCTCGACCGCAAGACCAAGCCGCAGGGCTCGCTGGGCCGGCTGGAGTCGCTGGCACTGAAGCTGGCGCTGATCCAGGGCAGCGAGCGCCCGCAGCTCCAGCATCCGCAGATGGTGGTGTTTGCCGCCGACCACGGCCTGGCTGCGCGCGGCGTCTCCGCCTTCCCGAGCGACGTGACCTGGCAGATGGTCGAGAACTTCCTGGCCGGCGGCGCGGCGGTCAGCGTGCTGGCGCGCCAGCACGGGCTGGCGCTGTCGGTGGTCGATGCGGGCGTCAAGCACGAGTTCGCGCCGCGTCCGGGCCTGATCTCGCGCAAGATCGGCTGGGGCACCGCCGACGCGCTGCAGGAGCCGGCGATGTCGCTGGCCGAATGCGTCGCCGCGATCGAGACCGGCGCCGGCGTGGTGCGCAGCCTGCCGGGCAATGCGCTGCTGCTGGGCGAGATGGGCATCGGCAACACCTCGGCGGCGGCGCTGCTGATGGCGCGCCTGACCGGCGAGTCGATCGACCGCTGCACCGGCCGCGGCACCGGCGTCGACGGCCCGGCGCTGGTGCGCAAGACCGAGATCCTGCGCCAGGTGCTGGCGCGTCATGCCGACGCGAGCGATGCGCTGGCCGCGCTGGCAGCGCTGGGCGGCTTCGAGATCGCGATGATGGTCGGCGCGGTGCTGCAGGCCGCGCAGGAGCGCCGCGTCATCGTCGTCGACGGCTTCATCGTCAGCAGCGCGGTGCTGGTGGCCTCCCGGCTGGCGCCGGCGGTGCTGCAGCGCTGCGTGTTCTCGCACCAGTCCGACGAGAGCGGCCACCGGCTGATGCTCGCCCGCCTGGAGGCCGAGCCGCTGCTGGCGCTGGGTCTGCGCCTGGGCGAGGGCTCGGGCGGGGCGCTGGCCTGGCCGCTGCTGGAGTCGGCCTGCCGCATCCTGGCCGAGATGGCCAGCTTCGAGGCGGCGGGCGTGTCCGACCGCGAGGCCTGAGCTTGGAAACCGCCCGATGAGCCTGCTGCTGCACGAGCTGCGCCTGTTCTTCGTGGCGCTGCAGTTCTTCACCCGCGTGCCGGTGCCGGCCTGGGTCGGCTGGTCGCCGGAGTGGATGCACGCCAGCTCGCGCCACTATCCGCTGGTCGGGCTGTGCGTCGGCACGGTCGGTGCGGCGGTGCTGCTGGGCGCGGCCGGGCTGTGGCCGCTGCCGGTGGCGGTCGGCCTGTCGATGGCGGCCACCGTCTGGATGACCGGCGGCTTCCATGAGGACGGTCTGGCCGACACCTGCGACGGCCTGGGCGGCAGCGTCAGCCGCGAGCGCGCGCTCACCATCATGAAGGACTCGCGCCTGGGCAGCTACGGCGCGCTCGGTCTGGTCGGCGTGCTGGGGCTGAAGGCCGCGGCGCTGCACGGGCTGGCCGCGCAGGACCTGACGGCCGCCGCGCTGGCGACCGTCTGGGCGCACGGCCTGTCGCGGGTGGCGCCGGTGCTGCTGCTGCGTGCGCTGCCCTATGCGGGCGATCCGGAGCATGCCAAGGCCAAGCCGATGGCGCAGCAGATCTCCGGCGGCGGCCTGGGCTGGGTGATCGCGGTGGCGCTGGCGCTGTGCGCGGGCGCGGCGGCGTGGGTCGGCGCGTTGCCTGTGCTGGCCGGCGCGGGCGCCATGGCCGCGATGACGGTCTGGTGCGCGCGCTGGTACCGGCAGCGCCTGGGCGGCTACACCGGCGACACGCTGGGCGCCTCGCAGCAGCTCGGCGAGGTCGCCGGCCTGCTGGGCTGGCTGGCGGCGCTGGGCGTGGCCTGACGGGGGAGCGCATGAACGAACTGCACATCTGGCGGCATCCGAAGCCGGTCGGCGCCGCCGGCCGCTGCCTGGGTCGCACCGACCTGCCGGTCGATCCGCGCAAGGCCCGCCGTCTGGCGCACCGCATCCGCCAGCACGCGCGCCGCCACGGCCTGCCACGCGAGATCCTGACCTCGCCGCTGCGGCGCGGGCGCGATGTCGGGCGCTGGCTGCGCCGCTGGGGCTGGACCCACCGCATCGAACCCGGCCTGATCGAGCTGGACTTCGGCAGCTGGGACGGCCGGCCCTGGCGCGAGATCGCCTGGGCCGAGGTGGCGGCGTGGGAGGCCGACTTTGCCGGCCACGCGCCCGGCGGCGGCGAGTCGCTGGACCGGCTGCGCGAGCGGGTCGCCGGCGTGCTGATGCGTCTGGCTGCGGCCGACCGGCCGGTGCTGGCGGTCGGGCACGCCGGCTGGATGAACGCGCTGGCGCTGCACGGCCGACCGGGCTCGCCCACGGCCGCCGACTGGCCGGCGCCACCGCGTCATGGGGCCATTCGTGTGGCGACCCTTTTGTGATTAATAATTACGGCCGTCCGACTCGACCGGACTGCGGCGAATCGCCCCGCCAGCCGTTACCATCCGCCGCCTCCGACCGACTCATCCGACCCCGACCGCCATGTTCCGCACGCTGCTGAAGTCCAAGATCCATCGCGCCACCGTCACTCACTGCGAGCTGCACTACGAAGGCTCCTGCGGCATCGACGAGGACCTGATGGACGCCGCCAACCTCTGCGAGAACGAGCAGATCCACATCTGGAACATCAACAACGGCGAGCGCTTCGTCACCTATGCGATCAAGGCGCCGCGCGGCAGCGGCATCTTCTCGCTGAACGGCTCGGCGGCGCGCCGCGCCTCGGTCGGCGACCTGATCATCATCGCCGCCTTCGGCCTGGTGGCGGAGGAGGGCGTGGCCGCCCACGAGCCCAGGCTCGTCTTCATGGACGAGAAGAACCAGGTGAAGGAGCTGCGCTCGCATCCGGAGAACCCGGAGCAGACCTCGCCGCTGCGCTGAAGAAGGACCGGCCGACGTGAGCCTGAACGACGACTGGCGCGCTCGCAGCCTGCGCGCGGTGTGGCATCCCTGCACCCAGATGAAGCTGCACGAGGGCCAGCCCGGCGGCCGGCCCGGCCTGCCGCTGGTGCCGGTGGTGCGCGCCGAGGGCGTCTGGCTGCATGACGCCGAGGGGCGCCGCATCCTCGACGGCATCAGCTCCTGGTGGGTCAACCTGTTCGGCCACAACCACCCGGCGCTGCGCGAGGCGCTGGTCGACCAGCTCGGCCGGCTCGATCACGTCATGCTGGCCGGCTTCACCCATCCGCCGGTGGTGGAGCTGTCCGAGCGGCTGGGCGCGCTCACCGGCCTGGGCCATGCCTTCTACGGCAGCGACGGCGCCTCGGCCACCGAGATCGCGCTGAAGATGAGCGCGCACGCCTGGCGCAACCAGGGCGAGCCGGACAAGACCCGCTTCGTCGGCCTGGCCGGCGGCTACCACGGCGAGACGGTGGGCGCGCTGGCGGTCACCGACCTGGGCATCTTCCGCGACGCCTATGCGCCGCTGGTGCGCCTGGCCGCCACCGTCGACAGCCCCGATGCCCGCGGTGCCCGTGCGGGCGAAAGCGCCGCCGACGTGGCCGAGCGGGCCGCCGCCGCACTGGCCGTCTGGCTGGAGGCGAACCACGCGCAGACCGCCGCGGTCATCCTGGAGCCGCTGGTGCAGTGCGCCTCCGGCATGGCGATGCACGATCCGGTCTACCTGCGCCGAGTGCGCGAGCTGTGCGACCGCTGGCGGGTGCATCTGGTGCTCGACGAGATCGCGGTCGGCTTCGGCCGCACCGGCACGCTGTTCGCGCACCAGCAGGCCGGCATCCGGCCGGACTTCCTGTGCCTGTCCAAGGGCCTGACCGGCGGCATGCTGCCGCTGTCGGCCGTGCTGACCACCGATGCGGTCTACCGCGCCTTCTGGGACGACGAGGTCGCGCGCGGCTTCCTGCACTCGCATTCCTACACCGGCAACCCGCTGGCCTGCCGCGCGGCGCTGGCGGTGCTCGACCTCTTCGAGCGCGAGGCGGTGCTGGCGCGCAACCGCGAGACGGCGGCCGCGCTCGACGCCCGGCTGGCGCCGCTGCACGCCCACCCGCGGGTGCGCCACGCCCGGCGCACCGGCATGATCTGGGCCTGGGACATCGACACGACGCTGCCCGACTTCGCGCGCCGCTACGGCCGCGCGGCGCTGGAGCGCGGCCTGCTGCTGCGCCCGATCGGCCGCACGCTCTACCTGATGCCGCCCTATGCGATCGACCCCGCGGGCGAGGACGGCAGCGGTGCCTTCCTGGCGCGCACCGCGCTGGAGGCGCTCGAGGCCACGCTGGCGCAGGAGGGCGAGGTCGCGCCCGCGCCCTCGGCCGCCCCGTCCGGCACCGGAGCGATCGATGCGGTCTGATCAGTCTGATCTCCGCTCGGTCTTCGTGATCGGCACCGACACCGGCGTCGGCAAGTCGCTGGTGAGTGCGGCGCTGCTGCGCGGCGCGGCGCAGGCCGGACTGCGCGCGGTCGGCATGAAGCCGGTGGCCGCCGGGATCGATCCGCAGCCCGACGGCTCGCTGGCCTGCGGCGATGTGCTGACGCTGCAGGCGGCCGGCAATGTCGCGGCCGATCCGGCGCTGGTCAATCCGTTCTGCCTGCCCGATCCGCTGTCGCCGCATCTGGCGGCGCGCCGCGCCGGCCGGCGCATCACGCTGGCGCCGCTCGTCGCGGCGCACCGCGCGCTGCTCGCGCAGGCCGACCGGGTGATCGTCGAGGGCGCCGGCGGCTTTCTCGTGCCGCTGGACGAGGGCGATGGCGATCCTGCGCCCGGCGCGCCGCTGCTGACCGGTGCCGATCTGGCGCAGGCCCTGGGTGTGCCGGTGGTGCTGGTGGTCGGCCTGCGCCTGGGCTGCCTGAACCATGCGCTGCTGACGGTCGAGGCGGTGCGTGCGCGCGGCCTGACGCTGGCCGGCTGGGTCGCCAACCGCATCGACCCGGCGATGGCCTGCGCCGACGAGAACCTCGATTTCCTGCGCCGGCACATTCCGGCGCCGCTGCTGGCCGACGTGCCGCACGCCTCGCGCTGGCCCCAGGGCTGGCAGCCGAGCCTTTTCCTGTCCTGATCCGTCCGATCTGTCCTGACCTGTTGCGCGCTTCTTGTTCCCGCGCTGGAGATTCCCGAATGAGCCTTGTCCAGAACCCGTCCGCCTGCGCCGCCCCGTCCGCCGACGCCCCGCAGCCGATCACGCTGGTGCGGCCGGCCCGTGCGGCCGAGCCCGCCGCGGACGCCCGCTGGAGCGTCGAGGCGATCGAGGCGCTGTTCGCGCTGCCCTTCAACGACCTGCTCTGGAAGGCGCAGCAGGTCCACCGCGAGCACTTCGACGCCAACGAGGTGCAGCTGTCGACGCTGCTCTCCATCAAGACTGGCGGCTGCCCCGAGGACTGCGGCTACTGCCCGCAGTCGGTGCACCACGACACCGGCGTCGAGGCCGGCAAGATGCTCGACATCAAGGCGGTGCTGGAGGCCGCGAGCTGCGCCAAGGGCCAGGGCGCGACCCGCTTCTGCATGGGCGCGGCCTGGCGCGCGCCCAAGGACCGCGACATCGAGAAGGTCGCCGAGCTGGTCTCGGGCGTGAAGGCGATGGGCCTGGAGACCTGCTGCACGCTGGGCATGCTGAGCGAGTCGCAGGCGCAGACGCTCAAGGAAGCCGGCCTCGACTACTACAACCACAACCTCGACACCGCCCCTGAGGCCTACGGCCGCATCATCTCCACCCGCGACTACCAGGACCGCCTGGATACGCTGGAGAACGTGCGCCGTGCCGGCATGAACGTCTGCTGCGGCGGCATCGTCGGCATGGGCGAGTCGCGCCGCGAGCGCGCCGGGCTGGTCGCGCAGATCGCCAACCTGACGCCGTACCCGGAATCGGTGCCGATCAACGAGCTGGTGCAGGTCGAGGGCACGCCGCTGGCCGGTACCGACAAGCTCGACCCGCTCGAGTTCGTGCGCACCATCGCGGTGGCCCGCATCACGATGCCGACCGCGCGGGTGCGCCTGTCGGCCGGCCGCGAGCAGATGAGCGAGGCGGTGCAGGCGCTGTGCTTCCTGGCCGGCGCCAACTCGATCTTCTACGGCGACAAGCTGCTGACCACCGGCAACCCGCAGTCCGAGCGCGACCGCGCGCTGCTGGACAAGCTCGGGATGAAGACCAGCGCCTGAAGTCCACCCCCGCCGTGAACGCCGCCGCCGACCTGTTCCCCCGCCGCATCGTCTGCCTGACCGAGGAGACGACCGAGACGCTCTACCTGCTCGGCCAGGAGGAGCGCATCGTCGGCATTTCCGGCTACACCGTGCGCCCGCCGCGCGCGCGCCAGGAGAAGCCGAAGGTCTCGGCCTACCTGAGCGCGAAGATCGACAGGATCCTCGATCTGGAGCCCGACCTGGTGCTGGGCTTCTCGGACCTGCAGGCCGACATCGCCAGCCAGCTGGTGCGCGCCGGCGTGGCGGTGCATGTCTTCAACCAGCGCACGGTGGCCGAGATCCTGCGCATGATCGCGATGGTCGGCGCGATGGTGGGCGCGCAGGCGCAGGCCGCCGCGCTGCTGGCCGAGCTGCAGCAGGGGCTGGACGCGGTGGCCGCGGCCGGCCGCGCGCTGCCGCGCCGCCCGCGGGTCTACTTCGAGGAATGGCACGAGCCGATCATCACCGGCATCGGCTGGGTGTCCGAGCTGACCGTGCTGGCCGGCGGCGAGGAATGCTTTCCCGAGCTGGCGGGGAAATCACTGGGCAAGGACCGCATCGTCGCCGACCCGCTTGAGGTCGTGCGGCGCGCGCCGGACGTGATCCTGGGCTCCTGGTGCGGCCGCAAGTTCCGGCCGGAGCAGGTGATGGCGCGACCCGGCTGGGAATCCGTGCCGGCGGTCGTGAACGCGCAGGTGTTCGAGATCAAGTCGAGCGAGATCCTGCAGCCCGGGCCGGCCGCGCTGACCGACGGCGTGCGCCAGATCCAGCACCGCCTGCAGGACTGGGCGCGGCTTCACGCCTGATCGGTCTTCGCGTCGAAGTCGCAGCAGTCCGCCACCGCGCAGGCGCGGCAGCGCGGCTTGCGGGCCTGGCAGACATAGCGGCCGTGCAGGATCAGCCAGTGGTGCGCGTCCTTGGCGAACTCGGCCGGGATGCGGCGCAGCAGCTGCATCTCGACCTCGTAGGGCGTGCGCCCCGGCGCCAGCCCGGTGCGGTTGCCGACCCGGAAGATGTGGGTGTCGACCGCGCAGGTCGGCTCGCCCCAGGCGACGTTGAGCACCACGTTGGCGGTCTTGCGGCCGACGCCGGGCAGCGCCTCGAGCGCCTCGCGGCTGCGCGGCACCTGGCCGCCGTGCTGCTCCAGCAGGATCCGCGCGGTGGCGACCAGATTCTTCGCCTTGTTGCGGAACAGGCCGATGGTGCGGATGTAGGCCTCGACGCCTTCCACGCCCAGCGCGACGATCCTGGCGGGCGTGTTGGCGACCGGAAAGAGCCGGCGCGTCGCCTTGTTGACGCTCACGTCGGTGGCCTGCGCCGACAGCAGCACGGCCGCCAGCAGCTCGAACACCGAGCTGTATTCCAGCTCGGAGGCGGGTTGCGGATTGGCATCACGCAGCGTGACAAAGAAACGCTGGATCGCGTCGGAGTTCATCTCCAGGGTCTCCGTAAGCCCTCGCTTGAGGGGAATTCATCAGTTCAGAGGGTGTGAGTGCCCGGATTGTCCGGCCAGAATGGCCGCCTATGCCGTACCGCCATCTGCCTTCCTTCCTGTGCCGTCTGCTGCCGTCCCGCCAGACCTGCCCCGATGTGCAGTGGATGGGCTGGTCCTTCATCGGTGCGGCGGCGCTGCAGGCCTGCGCCGAGCCGGTCTCGGTGGCGCTGACCGCCGTGTCCGGCACGACCGGCCTGGGCCTGATGCGCGGCCATTTCTGGGCCCGCGCCGCGGCGATCACGCTGCTGCTGGCGCTGATCGCGCTGCTGGCGCTGCCCTTCGGGCCGCAGCCCGGGCCGCTGTGGGTGCTGATGCCGGCGGCGATGCTGCTGCGGCTGATGTCGGCCCCGGTGCACCGGCATCTGGCAATGTGCGCGCTGGCGCGGGCCGGCCACACCGCTCAGCGGCTGGGCGAGAGATCGCCGTCGCGGTAATACCAGCGGCCGTCGATGCGCTCGAAGCGGCTGACTTCGTGCAGCCGGTGCGCCCGGCCGCCGAGCTTGCTGCGCGCGACGAACTCCACCGTCGCATGGTCCGCATCCTGGCGCTGGTGGCGCTTCACCTCCAGGCCGAGCCAGCGCAGGCCCGGCTCGTTGGGCTCGATCGAGGCCGGGCGGGTGTCCGGATGCCAGCTCGCCAGCAGGTAGTCGAGCCGGTCGAGCACGAAGGCGCTGTAGCGCGAGCGCATCAGCGCCTCGGCGTCCGGCGCCTGGCCGGCCAGCTCGCCGGCGTGGTAGCGGCCGCAGCAGGCCTGCAGAGTGCGGCCGCTGCCGCAGGGGCAGGGCAGGGTGTCGGGCGTGTTCATCGGCGGGATTGTCCGCGGGATCGGCGCGCCGGGCTGCTACGCTGCAGGCTTTCCGATCCGACCGAACCGACCGATTTCGCCTGCTTGCGCCCTCCCGTCATGCTGTTCCTGCTCTCGCCCGCCAAGTCGCTCGACTACGAGACCCCGGTGCCCGCGGCCCTGCGGCCGACCGTTCCCCTGTTCACCGACGAGGCCGCCGCGCTGATCGAGCAGCTGCGCGGCCAGACGCCCGCGCAGCTGGCCACGCTGATGGCGCTGTCGGACAAGCTCGCCACGCTCAATGTCGCCCGCTACGGCGCCTGGCAGCCCGAGGCCACGCCCGACAACAGCAAGCCGGCGGTGCTGGCCTTCGACGGCGATGTCTACGACGGCCTGCAGGCCGGCTCGCTCGATGCCGAGGCGCTGGCCTGGGCGCAGCAGCATCTCGTCATCCTGTCGGGCCTGTACGGCGTGCTGCGTCCGCTCGATGCGCTGCAGCCCTACCGGCTGGAAATGGGCACGCGCTGGCCCAACCCGCGCGGCCGCGATCTCTACGCCTGGTGGGGCGACCGCATCGCGCAGCACCTGAACGAGCGCCTGGCGGACGATGCCGCGCCGGTGGTCGTCAACCTGGCCTCGCAGGAATACGCGAAGGCGGCGCTGCGCCCGGCGCTGCGGGCTCGGGTGGTCGACTGCGTGTTCGAGGACTGGAAGGCCGGCGCCTGGAAGATCATCAGCTTCCACGCCAAGCGTGCGCGCGGGCTGATGATGCGCCACGCCATCGAGCAGCGCCTGGCCACGCCCGAGGCGCTGCGCGGCTTCGACCGCGACGGCTACGCCCATGCGCCGGAGGTCTCGACGCCGGACCGGCTGGTGTTCCGGCGCCGTGCCTGAGCGGGTTTCGGGGCCTGTCGTCACACCAGGAAACAAATCGCCACGGATCGCTTGATGTGGGGCAGTCCGGACTGCCCGCCGACACTGACAGAATTGCAGGATGACGCTTCAGATGAGCAGCACGCAGACGGCCACCCCGGAACTCCGCCAGTGGATTCTCGAGCAGGCGCAGGCAGGCCATTCACCGGATGCGGTGCTCCAGGCGATGGTGCAGTCCGGCTGGGACGAGGAGGTCGCGCTCGAGGCGCTCGAGCAGACGCTGGCCGGCTTCCTGGCCGAGCGCCAGAGCGCCACGGCCAGTCTGCCCGAGCCGGTGCCGGTGCCCGAGCCGCGCCTCGACGGCCGCACGCGGCTGCGTCTGCCCGACGGGCACGAGGTCGTGGTGGCGCTGCAGATGCACGAGCCGCGTGTCGTCGTCTTCGCCGGCTTTCTCTCCGACGGGGAATGCGACGCGCTGCGCGACCTGGCCGCGCCGAGGCTGGCGCGCTCCGAGACGGTGGACAACGTCACCGGCGGCAGCGAGGTCAACGAGGCCCGCACCAGCGCCGGCATGTTCTTCGCGCGCGGCGAGACCGCGCTGATCGACCGCATCGAGCAGCGAATCTCGGCGCTGGTGAACTGGCCGGTCGAGAACGGCGAGGGCGTGCAGGTGCTGCACTACGGCCCCGGCGCCGAGTACAAGCCGCATTACGACTATTTCGATCCGGCGCAGCCGGGTGCGCCGAGCATCCTGCGCCGCGGTGGCCAGCGTGTCGGCACGCTGGTGATGTACCTGAACACGCCCGAGGCGGGCGGCGCCACCGTGTTTCCCGATGTCCGGCTGGAGGTCGCGCCGGTCAAGGGCCATGCGGTCTTCTTCAGCTACGACCGGGCCCATCCGGTCAGCCGCTCGCTGCACGGTGGCGCACCGGTGCTGGCCGGCGAGAAATGGGTCGCCACCAAGTGGATGCGCGAGCGCCGCTTCGACTGAGCGACCGACCCAACGAACGAACGACTGAACCCGCATCCGACAGGAGACCTCCCCGATGCACATGCTGATTCCCGCGCTGGCCGCGCTGCTGCTGGCCACCGGTGCCCAGGCCCAGACCCAGACTTCCACCGGCCAGACGCCGATGCCGATCACCACGCCGGCGCCGGCCGCGCCGGCTGCTGTCCGGCCTGATCCGGCGACGCTGCGCGATCCGGCGGCCACGACCGCGGCGACACCGCGCCTGAAGGCCGAGCAGGCCCTGGCCGCACGCCAGGCCGCCAGCGACAAGGCCCGTGCCGAGCGCCGGGCCGAGCTGCGCAAGGCCCGGGCCGAAAAGGCCGCCAAGGCGCGCGCCGAACGGACTGCGGCCGCGAAGGATGGCGCCCGGATGGCCCGGGCGCAGAAGGCTGGCAAGGTCGACAAGACCGACAAGGCCGCGAAGGTGGCCAAGGCGGCCGATCGCCGCAAGCTGGCCCGGGCGGACAAGGCGCCGACCGCTGCCAAGGCGCAGGCTTCGACCCGTGCCGCCGAGCGCCGTCAGGCGGCGGTCAAGGCGCAGGCCGAGCAGCGCAGGCTGGCCGCCGAGCGCCGTGCCGATCGGGTCCGGGCGGCGGCCGCGCTGAACGACGGCTCCCGCCCCTGAGATTCCCGGATCAGTGGCCGCGGCCTGAGCCGCCGCGGCCCGATCCGCCTGCGCCACCCGGTCGCTGCGGCGCGGCCGCTGCCGGACGTGCCGCCGGGCGTGCGCCACCGGCGCCCTGCCCGCCACGGCCGCCTGCCGGGCGCGGCTGACCGGCACCGCCGGCCGGCTGACCGGCCGCACGCGGCGCACCCGCCGCACCGCCGGGGCGCCCGCCGCGGCCGTTGCCCGGCTGGCTGCCGCCGCCGCGTGCACCGCCGTTGAGCGTGCGCCGGCCGATCTGGATCGGCTCGGCCCGCTCGCCGGCCGGGGCCTCGAAGCCGGCCACCGTCTCGCGCGGAATGCTGCGCTTGATCAGCTTCTCGATGTCGGCGAGGAAGCCTTCCTCGTCCATGCACACCAGCGACAGCGCCTCGCCCTGCGCGCCGGCGCGGCCGGTGCGGCCGATGCGGTGCACATAGTCCTCGGGCACGTTCGGCAGCTCGTAGTTGATGACATGCGGCAGCTGGTCGATGTCGATGCCGCGCGCCGCGATGTCGGTGGCCACCAGCACGCACAGCTCGCCGCTCTTGAAGTCGGCCAGCGCCTTGGTGCGTGCGCCCTGACTCTTGTTGCCGTGGATTGCCATCGCCGAAATGCCGGCCTTGTTCAGGTGCTCGCACAGGCGATTGGCGCCGTGCTTCATGCGGGTGAACACCAGCACCTGGTGCCAGTCCTGCGACTTGATCAGATGGATCAGCAGATCCTTCTTCTTCTCGCGGCCGACGGTGATGATGCGCTGCGCGATCGTCTCGGCAGTGGTGTTGCGGCGCGCCACCTCGATGACGCGCGGCTGGTTCAGCAGCCGCTCGGCCAGCGCCTTGATCTCGTCGCTGAAGGTGGCCGAGAACAGCAGGCTCTGCTTCTGCTTGGGCAGGACCGCCAGCACCTTCTTGATGTCGTGCACGAAGCCCATGTCGAGCATGCGGTCGGCCTCGTCGAGCACGAAGAACTCGACGCGGCTCAGGTCCAGCGTGCCTTGGCTGTGGTGGTCGAGCAGCCGGCCCGGCGTGGCCACCAGGATGTCGACGCCGCGCTTGAGGCGATCGATCTGCGGGCCCATGCCGACGCCGCCGAACATCACCATGCTCGAGAGCTTGAGATGCTTGCCGTAGTTGCGCACGCTCTCCTCGACCTGGGCGGCGAGTTCGCGGGTGGGGGTGAGGATCAGCGCGCGGATCGCCCAGCGGCCCTTGCTGTCCTTGACCGGATGGCTCGAGGCCAGGCGGTGCAGCAGCGGCAGCGTGAAGCCTGCCGTCTTGCCGGTGCCGGTCTGCGCGCCGGCGAGCAGATCGCCGCCGGCGAGAACCGCGGGAATCGCCTGCTGCTGGATCGGGGTGGGGGTGTCGTAGCCTTGTTCGCGGATGGCGCGAAGGAGGGGCTGGGCCAGGCCCAGTTCGTCAAACGTCATGAAGAGGCACCCGGATGACGGGTGCAGGCGGCGCCGCCTGCCGTCCTCCCGCAAGGGAAGCGCCAGTCGAGGGCGACGCGGATTGCGATTCGAGTCCGATGCGACTCCCGGCGTCCTGACTGGGATGCACACCGGGGTCGCGATTGTAGCGGTCCCGGGTCCCGGTCCCGGACGGATCCCCTGCCGCACGGCGCTGCGGGGTGATTTCATGTGCACCAATCAAATGCGTCTGCCATGTGCTTGCACAAATGTTGTGCATCTTCTGACCCTCGCCTGGCGCTGATTCGTGACCTCTGTCCTTTTCTTGTGCGTGCCGTGGCGTCTCGGGCTGCACCAATATGGGCATGTTTTGTGCTTGCATGGTGCGCCTCGCGCGATCCGGGTGCGCCTCACGCTGGTGCGGTGACTGCCGGACGACGCGACATCTTTCTGTCCCGATCCCGATCCGTCCCGCCTTTTCGACATCCTTCACAAGAGACAACCATGGACACGCTGAAACAGGGCGCCGATGCGCTCTTCATCCTGCTCGGGGCCATCATGGTCCTGGCCATGCATGCCGGCTTCGCCTTTCTGGAGCTGGGCACGGTGCGCAAGAAGAACCAGGTCAATGCGCTGGTCAAGATCCTGGTGGATTTCGCGATCTCGACCATCGCCTATTTCTTCGTCGGCTACTCGGTCGCCTATGGCGTCGATTTCTTCAGCAGTGCCGAGGTGCTGGCGCAGAAGAACGGCTATGACCTGGTCAAGTTCTTCTTCCTGCTGACCTTTGCCGCGGCCATTCCCGCGATCATTTCCGGCGGCATCGCCGAGCGTGCGCGCTTTCATCCGCAGTCGCTGGCGACGGTGCTGATCGTCGCGCTGGTCTATCCGCTGTCGGAGGGCGTGGCCTGGAACCAGAAGTTCGGCGTGCAGGCCTGGCTGAAGGGCGCGTTCGGCGCCGAGTTCCATGACTTCGCCGGCAGCGTGGTGGTGCATGCGGTCGGCGGCTGGATCGCGCTGGCGGCGGTGCTGCTGCTGGGCGCGCGCTCGAACCGCTACCGCAAGGACGGTGCGATGTCGGCGCATCCGCCCTCGAGCATTCCTTTTCTCGCGCTGGGCTCGTGGGTGCTGGCGGTGGGCTGGTTCGGCTTCAACGTGATGAGCGCGCAGACCATCGACAAGATCTCCGGCCTGGTGGCGGTCAACTCGCTGATGGCGATGGTCGGCGGCACGCTGGTGGCGGCGATGATGGGCCGCAACGACCCCGGCTTCGTCTACAACGGCCCGCTGGCCGGCCTGGTGGCGGTGTGCGCGGGCTCCGACCTGATGCACCCGATCGGCGCGCTGGTGGTCGGCGGCGTGGCCGGCGCCATCTTCGTCCAGCTCTTCACGCTGACCCAGAACCGCTGGAAGATCGACGACGTGCTGGGCGTGTGGCCGCTGCACGGCCTGTGCGGCGCCTGGGGCGGCATCGCCTGCGGTCTCTTCGGTCAGACCGCGCTGGGCGGCCTGGGCGGGGTCAGTCTGGCCAGCCAGGCCGTGGGCACGCTGATGGCGGTGGCCTGGGCGCTGGGCGGGGGCTTCGCGGTCTACGGCCTGATCAAGGCGACCGTCGGTCTGCGCCTGTCGCAGGAGGAGGAATTCGATGGCGCCGACCTGACGATCCACCGCATCGGTGCCACGCCGGATCGCGAATTGACATCCTCCCCGCCCTAAAGGACGGGGATTCCGGCGGGCACGACCGCTTGCGCGGCCGAGCCTTCGGCGGGTTCCTGCTTCCTCGCGGCTGCGTGTCGTCCCCTCACGGGTCTGGCACGTC
>NZ_BQWE01000033.1:0-547 GCF_023706025.1 Sphaerotilus sp. FB-3
GTAGCCGTATCGGAAGGTGCGGCTGGATCACCTCCTTTCTGGAAAAAGACGATGCACCTGACTGCAAAACAGTCCAGGCAGCAGAGTCCAACACAGTACGACACTCAAATCAACGCGCCCACACTTATCGGCTGTCACGACAGAGTCAGAAGAGATTGGGGTCTGTAGCTCAGTCGGTTAGAGCACCGTCTTGATAAGGCGGGGGTCGTTGGTTCGAATCCAACCAGACCCACCACCAATGTTCAAGGGGGATTAGCTCAGCTGGGAGAGCACCTGCTTTGCAAGCAGGGGGTCGTCGGTTCGATCCCGTCATCCTCCACCATCACTTCTGAAATCAATCAGGACAGACCTGAGCGTTGAACGCAATGTTCAGGTCTGTCTCGAAAGAGGCTGTTGTTCTTTAAAAATTCGTAGAGTCGAATCAGCGTTGTTGGCGGAAATGCAGCAGGGGTAAAGGCCTGCAAGCAACCGTGCCGCCAATGACAATTGATTGCGTCACCAGACATCAACCATGTCCGGAAGCAATTCCGGACCGAGTTGAAAGTAC